>JBQCJL010000224.1:0-4733 GCA_051952795.1 Marmoricola sp. | reverse complement strand
GGTCACCGTCGAGTAGCCCGCGACCTTGCCCCAAATGACGCCGACCTTGCACGTATTGTCGCCGACCTTGCACAAAATGCAGTCGACCATGCACATTCTGCTCGGGTAGCTGTCAGAACGCGCAAGTTCGGCGTCAATACCTGCAAGTTCGACGTCAATACCTGCAAGGTCGGCGTCAATGCGCGCAAGGTCGGCGTGAGGTCGCGTGTGCGGCGCCATAGCGATCCGGAGCGTCGCGTAGGACACTCAGGTCGTGCGCGCATGGGTGATTCGCCGGCTCTTCGAGCGACTGGGTTGTCGCTACTGGTGGTTCGTCGCGCTCGCTCAGGCGGGCGCGGGTGTGCTCGTCGCCTCCACCACCTCGCTGGCGATGGCGTCGTTCTGGCGCCCGCCGCTGCACTCGTTGATCGTGATCACCGCGGTCGCCGCCGGTCTCGCTGGCCTGTCGATCATGACGCTCTCCCTGAAGCCGGCACGGATGGCCGGCCAGTTCTGGGAGTGGCGCGCCAACCCGAATCCGGATCCCGCGGAGACCGTCGCGCTCTGGAACTTCGTGTCGTCCGCGGTCTTCCGCAACTTCCGGAACCACAGCTGCCTGGTGCTGCTGGTGGCGGTGGTGCCCGGCTGTGCGTTCGCAGCGATCGACGAGCACGCAGGCTGGCTGGGCTTCGGCGCGATGATCTTCGCCTGCGTGGTCCCCGGGCTGTACGGACTCGCAATCAGCTTCTCCATCGGTGAGCTGCTCGCCCGCCCGATGCTCGAAGTGATCGCCACTCGGCTGCCCGACGACTTCGAGCTGGACAACGCGGGTCTGCCGATCGCGAAGCGCCTCCGCATCGCTCTGCCCACCTACACGATGGCGGCTGCGGCCCTGGTCGCCGCGATCGTCGGTCACGGCCGTGGCGCGGGTGCGATGACCTGGACGATCGCGGTCGTCATGATCGTCGGCATCGCGCTCTCCACCGAGCTGACGGTCCTGCTCGGCGACGCGATCTCGACGCCCATCGAGGGATTGCGAGCACAGGTCGACCGAGTGCGACGCGGCGACTACACCGCCCGGATCCCGGTGCTCACCAACGACGAGTTCGGAGAACTCGCGCGTGACATCAACGTCATGACGCGAGGGCTGCAGGAGCGGGAGGAGATCCGCGAGGCGTTCGGTACCTACATGGATCGGGGCGTCGTCGAGCTGATCCTGTCGGGGGAGTTCCCACCCGAGGGGGTCGAGGTGGTCTGCTCGATCCTCTTCTGCGACGTCCGCGACTTCACCTCCTACGCCGAACGCGCCACCGCACCCGAGGTGATCGCGACGCTCAACGCGATGTTCTCCGTGATCGTGCCGATCGTCGAACGGCATGGCGGCCACGTCGACAAGTTCCTCGGCGACGGCCTGCTCGCGGTGTTCGGAGCCCCAGAGTACTTCGTCGACCATGCCGACCGTGCGGTCGCGGCGGCCTGCGAGATCGTCGAGGCCGTGGCGCAGGGTCCGACCGGCTTGCGGGTCCATGCGGGCGTGAACACCGGGCCTGTGGTCGCCGGCCCGCTGGGCGGTGCGGGCCGCCTGAACTTCAGCGTGATCGGGGATGCTGTGAACGTCGCCGCCCGCGTCGAGGCTGCGACCCGCGAGACCGGAGACGATGTGCTGTTCACCGATGCCACCCGACGGATGTTCGCCCGTCGGTCCGAGAGCGTCAGCCGAGGAGCCCTGCCCTTGAAGGGCAAGGCTGAGCCGCTGGAGCTGTTCGCGCCGGTGCGAAGCCGCGATCGCCAGGAGTCGCCGCAGCCTCTGGTGACACCGTGAGGCAGGCCCATACCGTCGGGCAGGTTCGGGCGGCGGAGAAGGTCGCGCTCGCCGCGCTGCCCGAGGGGTCGCTCATGCAGCGAGCTGCCGCCGGCCTTGCGTCGGCGATCGCCGAGTTCCTCGGCGGCGCCTACGGGGCCAGGGTGTTGCTGCTGGTCGGCCCGGGTGACAACGGTGGCGATGCCTTGTATGCGGGAGGCATGCTCGCGCGCCGCGGGGCCGTGGTGGAGGCCTTCGTGCTGCGTGAGAGCCGCTACCTGACCGACTACCTCAGCGCGGGGGGCCGGGTCGTCGGGCGTCCGACCCGACGCCCGCACGTGATCGTCGACGGCGTGACCGGGATCGGGGGCCGCCCGGGTCTCGACGAGCGCGTCGCGGCGCTGCTCGCCGATCTCGACGGGGTCCCGGTCGTCGCCGTGGACGTGCCGTCGGGGGTGGACGTCGATTCCGGCGAGCTGCCCGCCGAGCACGTGCGGGCGGATCTCACCGTCACCTTCGGCACGCACAAGGCGTGCCACCTCGTCGACCCGGCGGCCCTGGCGTGCGGCGTGGTCCATCTGGTCGACCTCGATCTCGACCTTCCGGAGCCGCCGATCACGGCGCTGACGGCGGACGACGTCGCGGCGCTGCTGCCGTGGCCGAGTCCGGCCGACCACAAGTACACGCGCGGAGTCGTCGGCGTCTGGACGGGCTCGACGCGGTACCCCGGAGCCGCCGTGCTCAGCGTCGCCGGCGCGGCGTCGGGTCTGTGCGGCATGGTGCGCTACGCCGGCCCGGCCGTCGATGCCGTCTACGCGCAGCATCCCGAGGTGGTCGCCGGGACGGGACGTGTCCAGGCGTGGGTCATCGGCTCTGGAGGCGCCGACGATGCCCGCGCTGCCTGGTCGTCCGTGCACGCCCAGGGCGTCCCGGTGGTGGTCGATGCCGATGCGTTGAGCGTGATCGAGCCGGGGGTGGCATCGCTGGTTCTCACGCCGCACGCAGGCGAGCTCGCCGCCCTGCTCGGGGTCGGACGGGAGCAGATCGAGGGCGCTCCGCTCCACTACGCAAGAGCGGCCGCCGCCCGCTTCGACGCCGTGGTCCTGCTGAAGGGACGGCGGTCGATCACCGCGGCGCCCACAGGCGACGTGCGTGTCACGACGAGCGGCGTGCCCTGGCTGGGCGTGGCCGGATCGGGCGACGTCCTCGCCGGCCTGGTGGGCGCCTTGCTCGCCGCCGGGCTCACCCCGGTCGACGCCGCCTCGGTGGGGTCGTGGCTGCATGGTGCAGCGGCCACCCTGGCTTCCGGTGGCGGCCCGATCACGGCCGGTCGCCTCGCCGAGACCATTCCCGAGGTGGTGCGGGCACTGAGCGCCTGACCGCCCCGAGGGTGGGAGGATGGGCGCACCATGAGCGCCCCAGCCCCTCTTGCCGAGATCGTCGTCGACCTCGACGCGATCCGCGGCAACCTGCGCCGCCTGCGGGAATTGGCGGGCACCGAGGTGATGGCGGTCGTCAAGGCGGACGGCTATGGGCACGGCATGCTCGAGGTGGCGCGCGCGGCGCGTGATGCCGAGGTCACCTGGCTCGGGGTGGCAACGCTCGCCGAGGCCCTCGCTCTCCGCGCCGGCGGGGACACCGGGCGGGTGCTCTGCTGGCTGGCGACTCCCGACGCCGACTATCGCCCCCTGATCGAAGCCGACGTCGATGTGACCGCGTACACGCCCGGTCAGGTCCAGGCCATCGCGGACGCCGCGCGGGCGGTCGGCATGACGGCTCGGCTCCAGCTCAAGTTCGACACCGGCTTGTCCCGCGGGGGTGCTCCGCGCTCAGGCTGGGGGGATCTGATCCAGGCCGCGGCAAGAGCCGAGCACGTCCGGGTGACCGGCCTGTGGTCCCATTTCGCCTGCTCCGACGAGCCCGAGCATCCTGCCAACGACGCGCAGGAGCAGGCGTTCCGCGAAGCCGTCGCGATGGCGCGCTCCGCCGGGCTCGAGCCGGAGGTCTGCCACCTCTCCAACTCCGCCGCGGCACTGCTGCGCCCGAGCGCGCGCTTCGATCTGGTCAGATTCGGGATCGCCACCTATGGCCTCAGCCCCGCCCCCGCGGTGGTCTCGGAGCAGGAGCTCGGCATCACGCCGGCCATGACGGTGCGGGCGACGGTCGTGATGAGCAAGGACATCGACGAGGGCGCCGGGGTGTCCTATGGGCACACGTTCGTGGCGCCCGAGGACATGCCGGTGGCGTTGATCCCGCTGGGGTACGGCGACGGTGTTCCACGGGCCGCCTCCTCGCGGGCCGAGGTGCAGCTGAAGGGCGAGCGCGTGCCGCTGCTCGGACGCGTGTGCATGGATCAGTTCGTCGTCGGTCCGACGACGGCCCTGCCGGGTGACGTCGCGGTGCTGTTCGGCGACGGCGCCGACGGTGGTCCCACCGCCCAGGACTGGGCCCGCTGGTGCGACACCATCGCCTACGAGATCGTCACGCGCATGGTCGGTCGCGGCACCCGGCGGTGGGTTCATCAGTGAACGACGTGACCGTCGTCCGCGCCGCGGACGAGAGCGATGCTGCGCTGGTGGTGGACCTGATCCATCGATCCTTCGCGAACCGGCCGGTGCTGGACCCGCCCGCGACCGCGATGTCGGAGACCGAGGAGAGCGTGCGTGCTGCGCTGGCATCTCACGGCGGTCTGGTCGCCGAGCATGACGGGGTCGCGGTCGGGTCGCTGCTCTTCGCCCCGGACGGCGGCCAGCTGTGGCTGCGTCGCGTGGGGGTCCTCGCCGAGGCACGGCATCACGGCATCGCGCGCAAGCTCACGCAGGCGGCGGAAGAGCACGCCGTCACCGAGGGCTTCGACCGGCTGGCCATCGAGGCGCGCGCCGAGCTGCCCGCGACTGTCCAGTTCTGGGCCGCTCAGGGCTACATCGAGGCGGACCGCGAGGGAACTCGCCTG
>JBQCJL010000223.1:0-2449 GCA_051952795.1 Marmoricola sp. | reverse complement strand
TCCTGTCACTGGTCATGTCCTCTTTCGTGTCGGGGCGGTCGAGACGCTGCGACTTGCTGAGGGGCGATGGCGCGGTGCCCGGATTGCGTCGTGTGGATGCTCAGGTGTGGCGTGGACGCCTCGGTCTCCCTCGCCGGCTCGAAGATGTGGCCGAGAGGATGTGCGGCATCGAGACGAGCGGCATCATGGTGCTCGTCCCCGGCGACGAGCGCTGGCCAAAGGCGCTGGCTGACCTAGGTGAGCGTGCCCCGTACGTGCTGTGGGCGCGCGGCGCGGCCTCATTCCTCGCTCGGCCACTGGCGGATTTCGTGACGATCACCGATTCCAGGGCCGCGACCTCCTACGGGGAGCACGTTGCCGGGGACCTCGCTGCCGGGTTCAGCGGGGCGGGGCGCGTGGTTGTGGCCGGCCGGGCCTACGGGATCGAAGGGGCCGCCCACCGCGCGGCCCTGGCCGTCGGTGGGGACACGATCGCGGTGCTCGCCGGTGGCGTCGACCGGCCCTACCCGAACGGCCACCACGAGCTTCTGGAGGGGATAGCAGGTGTCGGTCTTCTTGTAAGCGAGCTGCCTCCGGGGTCGACGCCGACGCGGCAGCGGTTCCTGGCGCGCGGACGCCTGATGGCCGCATTGTCCATGGCAAGCGTCGTGGTCGAGGCCAGCGCCCGCTCCGGCTCGTTGGGTGTGGCTGCAGAGGCGCACCGGCTAGGCCGCGGGGTCGGTGCAGTGCCCGGCCCTGTGACCTCGGTGACCAGCGCTGGCCCTCATGCGCTGCTGCGCGATGGCGCCGCACGCATCGTCACCAGTGCCGTGGATGTCGAGGACCTGATGAACCACGCACCGGGATGTGGGGCCGAGCGGACGGCGCTGGGGCCAGAGTTCGCTCGCCGCCAGATGCCCAGCAGGAGCGGCTCGATTCGCTCCTTCTAGATACCCCGCTTTCCCCGGGGGCCTCGCATCCGAAGCGGTGTGAGACCCCCGCTGTCGCGTCCGGGGTCCGGGGTCTAGAGCCCGAGTTCGTGAGTGGCCCGCTGCGCCGGTCGCCGTTCCTCGCCCTGGGACGGCGGGTTGGTCAGGGCTCGGAGTGCGGCTTCGGCGCGGGCGCGGTCGATCTTCTGCGCGGTCGCATCCGGTGTGATGCCAAGCGCCGTGGTGTCGGCGATGGCGTAGCGATCCCGGTAGGCCGCTATGACCCGTGCACGCTGACGCCACAGTCGCTGGCCGTGGGCGTCCCTCGGGATCGCCCCGAGGGTGCGTGTCCAGGGCTTGTTGTCCTGGATGGCGGTGTCGAGGAAGGCGTCGGCGCGGGCTTCGATGAGGTGGCGGCGTTCGTCGAGGGCGTCTCGCATGTCCTGGCTCATCGGGCCGTCGGCGTGCGGGATGAGGCCGGCGATCAGCCGCGCCGGTTTCCGGGTGCGGCCTGAGCCTGCGGGACGGGCGGTTGCTCGGGCGAGGCGGTGGTGGATGACGGAGGCGATGTCGTCGGCGTCCTCGAACCCGCGCGCTTGGACGAGGCGCGGCAGGAGTCGGTCGACGTCGTGGTGGTTCGCTTCCGCGCGGCGCAGTTCGGCGCCGAGGGCGCCGAAGGCGCCGGAGCCGATGACGGTCTCGGCCTGCTCGGGGGTGAGGCCGCTGGTGCCGATGAGGCCGGCCCAGCGCTCGTGCTGGGCGGCTGCGGCGATGGTCTCGTACTCTGCGGCGAGCTGGCCGATCGAGCCCCACGCGTCCTGCTCGGCGGTGAGGGCCTCGTGGGCGGAGGGTTCGGCGCCGGCGTGTTTCAGGACCCCGTAGAGCACGGTCCGGGCGGTGGCCTCGGGATTCTCGGACGGGTGGGGTTCGGCGTGGTCGTCGGGCCGGTCCAGCGCCACGTAGGCGTGGTTGTCCTGGCGTCCGCGGGTCATGGCGACGTAGAGGTTCTCCCGGGTGGTCGTGGGCTGGACCAGGACGTGGGCGGTGTCGGTGGTGATGCCCTGGGCGCGGTGGGCGGTGACCGCGTAGCCGAGGTCGACGTGCTCGGCCGCGTACGCCGCGGGCAGGACAATCGAGCCCCCGAACCGGCGATCGGCCCTGCGGACGGTGATCGAGCCGTCCCCGCGCACGGCGGTGATGGTCCAGCGTTCGCCGTTGCGGACCCAGTTCGGCCCATTGCGGAGCGCACGGTCGTTGCGCCGGGTGATGATCGTGTCCCCGACGCCGGCGTGAGCGCCGTCGCCGAGTTGGACCTCGCGGCCCGGGGTGAGGGTGCCGTCGAGGATGAGGTCGGCGCGGGCGAGGTTGTTCAGCATGGTGACGTCCTCGCGGGTCTCCGCGACCAGCACCGACACCAGCCCCGCCGCCCGGTCCGCGCGCCACCCCCCATAGGCCGCGTTCGTCATGGCCTCGGCGTCGCCTCCGGTGATGCGGCCGTGCTCGGTGTAGGTGTCGATCGCCTCGGTGTGCCCGTGCCGCAG
>JBQCJL010000222.1:0-9921 GCA_051952795.1 Marmoricola sp. | reverse complement strand
AGGAGTCGGGGGGACGCCGCTGCTTTCCAACGGCCTCCACCACGGTCACACACGCCTTCTCGTTTCGGAACCGGAACTGAAAAAGTTTTGCTTGCCTGTTCCGATGTTGTTGCCAAAGATAGAACTCGTTCTAGCCACGGTCAGGAGTGCGGGATGAGACGAGTACGAGCAGCAGCGGTTCTGGCGGCGGCGATCCTCGCCCTCCCCGTAGGGGTGGCCACATCGGAGGCGTCCGCTTCCGCTCCCGCGACCGCCACCGGTCACTGGCTCACCGATGCCTCGGGCCGGGTGGTGATCCTCCATGGGCTCAACCAGGTGTACAAGGTCGCGCCCTACACCCCGGCGGCGAGCGGATTCGGTGACGACGACGCTGCCTTCCTCGAGGCCAACGGCTTCGATGCGATGCGGGTCGGGCTGATCTGGTCGGCGGTCGAGCCGCGGCCGGGCGTCTACGACGACGCCTACCTGGCCCAGGTCGCCCAGACCGTGCAGACGCTGGCGAGCCATGGGATCGTCAGCCTGCTCGACTTCCACCAGGACCTTTACAACGAGGAGTTCCAGGGGGAGGGCGCGCCGGCGTGGGCCACGCAGGACGGCGGCCTTCCGAACCCCAGCCTCGGCTTCCCCGGCAACTACTTCGCCAACCCGGCCGCCAACCACGCGTGGGATGCCTTCTGGTCGAACGCCTCGGCACCCGACCACGTCGGGCTGGAGGACCACTACGCGGCCACCGTCGCGCACGTCGCGTCCTTCTTCAAGTCGACCGCCGCCGTGGTCGGGTACGAGGTGATGAACGAGCCGTGGCCCGGCACCCTCTGGACGCTCTGCCTCAATCCGCTGTTGGGCTGCCCGATCTTCGACCAGAGCTCGTTGACGAGCTTCTACCAGCGAGTGGCGACCGCCGTGCGGACCGTCGATTCCACGCATGTGCTGTGGTTCGAGCCGAACACCCTCTTCAATCAGGGCATGCCGACCAACGTCTCGCTGCCGGGGCCCGGATCGGGCTTCGCGTTCCACGACTACTGCGGCATCGAGTCGGAGACCGGCAACAACCTGACCTGCCAGCAGCAGGACGGGCTCACCTGGGCCAACGCTCACCGCTTCTCGACCGCCCACCAGGTACCGGCGATGCTCACCGAGTTCGGTGCCACCAACGACTCCGCGAACCTCACCGAGGTCGAGGACTACGCCGACCAGAACATGACGAGCTGGCTGGAGTGGGCATACACCGGCAACGACATCACCAGCTCGTCGTCCTCGGGCCAGGCGTTGGTCTACGACCCGGCGAAGCCACCGACCGGCAGCAACGTGAACACCGCCAAGCTGCAGGTGCTCGCGCGCCCTTACCCCCAGGCTGTGGCCGGTACGCCGACGAGCTGGAGCTTCTCGGGCGGCGTCTTCAAGCTGACGTTCACCACGCAGCGGGTCGACGGCACCGGCAGCTTCGGACCGGGATCGGCCACGCAGATCTCGACCCCCGCGGTCGCGTTCCCCTCCGGCTACGCGGTGAGCGTCAGCGGCGGAACGGTCGCGTCGGCGGCGAAGGCGCCGGTCCTTCGGATCCTGGGATCGCCGGGTGCCTCGACGATCACGGTGACGGTCAGCCCCTTGCCACCGAGCTAGAACTGGTTCTAGTTTGGACACCTGTCCAGTTTCGGTGTCGAGAGCCTGAGAAATGACCCTTCGCGTCCTGCACGTCGCCACCGGAAACGCCGGGACGATCGCGCTGCGGCAGCTGATCCAGGACGCGCGCTTCGAGCTGGTGGGCGTGGTGGTCTCCAACCCCGACAAGGTCGGCCAGGACGCCGCCTCGCTGGCGGGCCTGGCTGAGGCCACCGGTGTCACTGCGGTCGACGACCTCGCCGCGGCGCTCGCCCTCCAGCCGGACTGCGTCAGCTACTGCGCGCTGTCCGAGACACGCTTCTTCGAGGCGCTGGAGGACATCAAGACCTGCCTCAGCGCCGGCGCGAACGTGGTCGCGACCTCGCCGGTCACCTTGATGTATCCCTGGGGGCTGCTGCCGGACGCGATGATCGACCCCTTCGAGGAGCTCTGCCGTGAGCACGGCGTCAGCCTGTTCGCCACCGGCGTGGATCCGGGCTGGGCCAACGACCTGCTCCCGCTCGCGATCGCGAGCACCTGCCAGAGCATCGAGCAGATCCGCTGCTCCGAGATCGCCGACTATGCCTCCTACAGCGGAGCGCCGGTGATCTTCGACGTGATGGGCTTCGGCCGTGAACCGGGAGACATGCCGATGCTCTTCAAGCCGGGCATGCTCACCGCTGCCTGGGGCGTCGCGTTGCGCCAACTCGCGACGGCCTTCGGGTTCGAGCTCGACGAGATCCGCGAGTCGGTCGAGCAGGAACCCGCGCCCGCGGCGTTGGACGTCGCCGCCGGCCACATCCCTGCCGGCGGCGTGGCCGCGGTTCGCTTCCAGATCACGGGCGTCGCCCACGGCAAGGACGTCCTGGTCATCGATCACACCACCCGCCTGGACCCGACGCTGCGCCCGGACTGGCCCGTGCCGGCGGTCGGCGATGGCGGCTATCGCGTCGAGATCGTCGGCGAGCCGTCGTACCTCGTCGACGTCACCCAGAGCACCGCCTACGGCGATCACAACGATGCGTCGATCGCTTCCGGCGCGGGCCGTATGGTCAACGCCATCCCCGCCGTGGTGGCCGCTGAGCCCGGCATCCGCACCCTCCTCGATCTTCCGCTGAACACCGCCCGAGGCGTGTTCGCGGCAACGCTGGCAACGAACGGAGACAAGTGACATGGGACGCGTCGACGACAAGGTGGTGCTCATCAGCGGCGGTGCCCGCAACATCGGTGGTGCCAGCGCTCGCGCGCTCGTCGCCGAGGGAGCGCGGGTGGTGATCGGTGACGTCCTGGACGAGGAGGGCACCGCACTGGCCGAGGAACTGGGCGACAACGCCCGCTACCTCCACCTCGACGTCACCGACGAGCAGCAGTGGCAGGGGGCGGTCGAGTTCACCCTCGGTACGTTCGGCAAGCTGAACGTGCTCTTCAACAACGCGGGCATCTTCAACGGCGGCCAGCTGCAGCGCTACAAGGCGGAGCAGTGGCAGCAGATGATCGACGTGAACCTGACCGGTGCCTTCTTCGGCGCCAAGGCCTCCGCGGACGCGATCATCGCGGCTGGTGGCGGCTCGATCATCAATACCTCCTCGATCGAAGGTCTCCGCGGGACACCGTGGGCCCACGGCTATGTCGCCTCCAAGTGGGGGCTTACCGGCCTCACCAAGTCGTTGGCCATGGAGCTCGCGCCACACAACATCCGCGTCAACTCACTGCATCCCGGCCGGATCAGCACCCCGGCCACCGATCAGATGCCCCCGGATCTGATCCCCATCCCGCTGGGCCGGCCGGGCCTCCCCGAGGAGGTCGCTCAGTGCGTGGTGTTCCTCGCCAGTGATGAGTCCTCGTTCTCGACCGGTTCCGAGTTCGTCGTCGACGGCGGCACGGTCATGCACATTCCCACGAAGCTCTGACCGCCATGACGTACGGCGTGATCCAGTGGGCGACCGGCGGAGTCGGTCGGGCGGCCATCGAGCACATCGTCCGGCGCCCGGACCTGGAGCTGGTCGGCTGTTGGGTGCACAGCGCCGACAAGGCGGGCCAGGATGTCGGCGACATCGTCGGTACCACCGGCCCGCTGGGCGTGCGGGCGACCACCAGCGTCGAGGAGATCCTGGCCCTCGATGCCGACTGCGTGCTCTACGCGCCGCTGCTGCCCAACCCCGACGAGGTCGCCGCGATCCTGCGCTCCGGCAAGAACGTGGTCACGCCGCTCGGCTGGTTCTGGCCCACGGCCGAGGAGCGCGCCCGGATGGAGGAGCCCGCCCTCGCCGGCGGAGTCACGCTGCACGGAACCGGCATCGATCCGGGCGGCGTCACGGAGCAACATCCCCTGTTCTTCGCCGGGCTGTCGTCCGCCGTGACGTTCGTGCGTGGTGAGGAGTTCTCCGACATCCGCACGTATAACGCCCCGGATGTCGTCCGGCACATCATGGGATTCGGCGGGACTCCGGAGGATGCCAAGCGCGGCATGATGCTCGGCCTGCTGACGGGTGGCTTCACGCAGTCGGTGCAGATGTGCCTGGATCTGCTGGGCTTCGCCGAGGCCGAGATCCGCTCGAGTCACGAGGTCGCCGTGGCCACCGCGCCCATCGAGGGGCCGGCGGGAACCATCCAGCCGGGCGAGGTGGCCGCGCAGAAGTTCGCCTGGGAGGAGTTCGTCGGCGAGACCAAGGTCGTGCGGGTGGCGGTGAACTGGTTCATGGGGGACGAGCACCTGGATCCTCCGTGGAAGTACGGTCCCGAGGGCGTCCGATTCGAGGTCGAGGTACGCGGAGATCCGGACTGCGAGGTCACGATCCACGGCTGGCATCCGTCGACGATCGCAGCGGGCCTCGAGCGCAATCCCGGCATCGTCGTCACCGCCGCGCACTGCGTGAACTCGATCCCGCGGGTGTGCGAGGCCGCACCCGGCCTGGTCACCTTCGACCAGCTACCCCTCGTCACCGGCAGGGCCCACCCCGACCTCGCCCGACCTCGCACCTAATGATGCCGACCTTGCCCTAAATGACGCCGACCTTGCACCTAATGACGCCGACCTTGCACTTGTTGCGGTCGAGCTGTCACTTCTAGCGCGCGAGGCCTCAGGCCGCGACGTCCTCCACCTCGAGCGCATCCTCGAGGAGGGCGACCTGCCGGGCTGCGGTCCGCCGGTCGAGAGCCCACCGCACCAGGATCGCGAACGCGCACGAACCCAAGAGCAGGTTGCAGACCACGATCACCGGATCGCCGCGCAGGATCCCGTAGAGCACCCACGCAGCACCGTTGGTGGAGCCGAGGACGATCGTGCCGATCGAGCCCTCGAACCCCACGCGATAGGTGCGGATGAGCTGGGGCAGGAACATCGAGATGGCGAGCAGCGAGGCGAACCACCCGAGTGCGGTGGTGGCGCTCACGGGAATCTCCTAGGTCTTCGGCTTGGCACCTACCAGGGTAGGTGCCACCCGCGTCGTTCGCCGAACCGAGAGCTCAGGAGTAGACGTGCGCAGGCAGGGTGTCGTCCCACGGCTGCCGGGTCACCATGTCGGCCACGTTCACATAGCCGCGTTCGAACTCGCCGGTGGCGGCGTCGACCAAGCGGTACTCCTGGCGCTGGCGATGGATCGGCTGCGCGTCGATCAGCACGATCCGCACCTCGCCAGGCTCGAAGTGACACCGCTTCTGCAGCGCCTCGATGAGCTGCTCGCTGTGCATGTGTCCGTCGCCGAAGTTCCAGCCGATCGCCGTGCTGCAAATGCGCTCGCCGTCGATGAGCACGTACTCGCTCTCGTCGGTGCCGGCCATCGCCCGATGCGCCAGGCTGAACATCGCGCGGCCATGGCTGTTGAAGCTGCGGAAGGCGTACCCCATGTACAGGTACAGCTGCGCGTTCTCGGGGCTGCCGTAGTACTTCACCATCTGCGACTGCGGCATGCTGGCGATCGAGACGACGTTCTCCTCGATCTTGGCCGATGCCGATGGCTTCAGGCACCACAGCGTGGTGTCCCAGTTGCCCGCGTAGTAGCGCATCCCCGGCAGGAATGAGATCTTGCGCGGGAACAGGTTGCCCAGCACCACCACGCTCGCCGACACCGCGAACAGCAGAAACGGCCAGGGTGAGGTCGCGCTGCCCACGCCGATACCCGGGTGGCCGACGAACAGTGCCACGACGGCGAACATCATGAAGACGTTCCACTCCAGGGGCACGCCCATCGGGATCGAGGACAGGATGCCGAAGTGGAAGCACAGCATCACGATCGCCGCGGTGGTGGTGAGCCAGCCACCGTGACTGAACAGCAGGACCAGCGGAACCAGCCCCTCGATCGCGGTCGAGGTATGCGCGACCACACGGGAGGCGCGCCCCGGGCGCAGGTCCTCGGGGAAGCTCTCGAAGAAGGCGCGCTTGAGCCACTTGGGCCGGAGTACCGGGTTGTTGCTCATCATCGTGGAGATCACGAAGGGGAAGTGGCGGGTGAGCTTGGAGGTGGCCGCGCCGACCCAGATGGTGACGCAGATGAGCTTCGCCGCGAGGATGACGTCGGTCAGCGACTGGTCAGCGAACAGGAACGCGACGGTCAGGGGTGCATAGACCTCGCCACGAGCAGCCAGGAAGATCACCTTGTCGCGCAGGCCGAGGACGGCCAGAAGTCCGAGGATGACCCAGATCTCCGCCTGGGGGAGGACGCCGTGCGCGCCGGCGTCGGACATCAGCGCGACGACCAGCGCCACGAGGAGCGCCATGTAGAGCACCGCATCGATGGGCGTGCGGTTGTCGCCCCGGGTGAACGGGATCCGGCTCGGCCAGGGTGGCAGCCGGATCGTGTTCGGCTTGGTCCAGTAGAGGATCGAGCCCATCGGCGGCACGAACCGGTTGTTCAGGGGTCCGAAGCCACAGCCCAGGCCGACGACCTCGAACAGCATGGTGAACAGCACGACCTTCTCGAAGACGATCGGCTGGTTGTACCAATCGGAGATGTTGCTCAGGTCGCCGACGGTGTTGGTCCGCATCACGCAGAGGAACGCGAGGGCCGCGTAGGCCAGGATCTTGGCCACGTAGAACAGGTGCAGCACCGCCGGCGTGCCGAAGCCCACCTCGGCCCAGTGCCGGGCCATCGGCTTGATCTTCTCCGCCCGCGTGCCTTGGCTCCACTGCTCGAAGTCGACCTCCGGCGCGTCACGTTTGAGAAAGCCCATGGGCAGTCCTTTCAGAGTCGGAACAGGATGTCGTTAACGTCGGATCCCCCGATAGATCGCGCGGCGCACCAGCCACGGCTGCAGGGAGCTCCATGCCGGGATCACGAAAGAGCGGCCGGTAGGACTGAAGACCTCGAGGCGGTTGTTCTGCGTGCCGAGCACCGAGCCCCAGCGTCGACGCATCGGCGTGAAGCGCCGCGCCCGGCCATGCCCGAGGTCGGCGCGGATGTTGCGGGCCAGCAGGCCGTCGGCGCGCGCTCGTGCCGAGGTTCGCAACGGATCGGTGGCAGCCACATCGCCGATGGCGTACACGCCCGGCGCCTTGGCTCGCAGGTACGCGTCGACTTCCACGAAGCCCTCGGCATCGAGAAGGTCGCGGGGGAGCCAGGCGGTGTTCGGCCGCACCCGCCCGATCGCCCAGAGCACGACGTCGGCCTTGACCGAGGGCTGGCCGGTCGTCCAGGCGACGGGGTCCGCGGTCAGCTCGTCGACCTGCGCGGGCAGCTCGGCCCGATGTCCGGGGTGCAAGCCCACGCCGCGCTGCGCCAGCCGCCGGCTCAATGTGGCCCAGACCTGGGGGTGGTGCCCCGGAAGCGCGGCCTCGCCGGGGAAGTAGAGGTCGACGCGCTTGTCGGGCCAGGTGGTTGCGATGTTCCAGGCACTGCTGACCGCGGCCGCGCCGCCACCGACCACGATCACCGAGGACGCCGCTGCAATCCGGCGATGGGCGTCCTCCAGGTCGTCGCTGACCTCGCCGGCCTGTTGCAGGTCCGGCGTGCGCCAGAAGCCGTTGGTCACGCCGGTCGAGATGACGAGCGCGTCGTAGCGCTCCTCCTGCGGGGTGCCGTCGGCGGTGGTCACCGTGACCACGCGGGCGTCAGGGTCGAGTCCGGTGAGCGTGCCGTGCATCGTCCGGACTCCGTCGAGCCGGCGATAGCGGTCGAAGGGGATCCAGTAGTCCCGCCGCCACTCGTGCGGGCGGGTCAAGCGCATCCCGAGCTCCTGGCCGCTCACCAAACCGGGCTTGCTTGAGATCCCCACGACCTCGGCGTGACGGGCGAGGTGGATAGCAACGAGCAGGCCGGTATCGCCGAGTCCGGCGATGACGATCCGCGGGCGCTGCTTCACGCGCCGAGCCTAGACCAGAACTAGAACAGGTTCTAGGCCTTGTCGCGCTCGACGAAGACGCCGCGGCTGACGTCCTTCACCACGCGGTCGGCGGGGAAGATCCGTCCGCTCATGGCGATATGCACGCCGGGCGGCAGCAGTTGCACGGCGGCCGTGGCGGCACCGAGGTTGTAGGCGGCATCGGTGGAGCGCATGGATGCAGGCTGCATCGCGCCGGTGAGCACGATGACCTTGTCCGAGGCCGACTCCGACAGGTGATCGCGGAGGTACGCAGCGGTCTGGACCATGGTGTCGGTGCCGTGCGTGATGAGGACGCGGTCGGCCGGAGTCGCCTCGACGGCGGCGCAGATCTTGGCGCGGTCGGCATCTGTCATCTCAAGGCTGTCGATCGCCAGCACCTCCTCGAGGTCGTAGGTCAGATCGCTGAGCACGGGGGCGATCAGCGCCTCGAACGCCGGCTTGCCGACCTCGAGCTCGCCGTTGACGCCGTAGACCTTGTCGATGGTTCCGCCGGTGGTGAGCACCTGGATGTGCGACATGTCAGTCTCCGAAGATCGGGCCGCGGTGCACCTTGTGGTTGGCCGCCTGTGCGACCGGACGCACCACGATCCGGTCGACGTTCACGTGCTCGGGCAGGGACGCGATCCACCGGATGGTCTCGGCGATGTCCTCGGCACCCAAGGGCCGATCCACGTCGGCGTAGACCGCGTCGGCTCGCGCCTGGTCACCGCCGAAGCGCACCAGCGAGAACTCCTCGGTGTGCACCATCCCGGGCGCGACCTCGGTGACCCGCACGGGCTGGCCGTTCAGCTCGAGGCGCAGCGTCTCGGCGACGACGCGCGCGCCGTTCTTCGCGGCGACGTAGCCCGCGGCACCCTCGTAGGAGGAATGACCGGCCGTCGAGCTCACGATGACGGCGACGCCGTGCGCCTCCCGCAGGGCCGGTAGGAGGGCTTGGGTGACCCGAGCGACGCCGAGCACGTTGACCTCGTACATCCGCTGCCAGGCGTCGAGGTCGGCCTTCTCGACCGGCTCGAGGCCGAACGCGCCGCCAGCGTTGTTCACGAGCACCGCGACGGACGGCCCGGCTGCTTCGGCAAGGCGAGCGACGTCCTCATCGCGCGTGACATCGCAGGTGACCGCGACCCCGCCGATCTCGGCCGCGACAGCCTCGATCCGGTCGGATCGCCGCGCCGCGCAGACCACGTGGAATCCGTCCGCTGCGAGGGCTCGCGCGGTCGCTTCGCCGATACCTCCGCTCGCACCGGTTACCACTGCGACAGGCTGGGTATGAGAAGTCACCCCTTGATTATGTCCGTCATACTCGAAGAGTCAGGGGTCACCTCTAGGAGGCCGAAATGGCGCGTTTGCATCCGTTCGTGATCCGCGGCCCGCTGCTGGCCGCCGGTGCGATTCTGGGAGCCGGACTGATCGGTTACCTGCTGAACCACATGCCCGCGACGCAACGCCCCGAGGACTTCTGGGTCGGCAACCTGTCGGCGCCGTTCCTCGTGGTCCCCTTCGCGATGGCCTGGATCTTCCACGCGAACCTGCTCGAGGCTGTCTGGACGGGCGCGGCCGCGGGTGTCGCCGAGGTCTGCGGGTTCTATCTGCAGCAGGACCTCGACATGAACGCCGGCTTCGGCTGGCTGTTCTCCGCGCCGTGGATCGCCTACGGAGCGGCCGTCGGCGTCGTCGCGGGAGGCATCGCCTATCTGCTGCGGCACCACTCCGCGGCGATCGTGCTCGGACTGGTGGGAGTGGTGCTGATGCTGGAGCCGCTCGCCTATGCCTCCAAGGCCACCGTGCTCGCGCCGCCCACGCCCCTGATGAACATCCCGACCGTGAGCTACCCCTCGAGCGCGGTCAACCTGACCATCTGGGGCTTTGAGTTCGCCCTCGGCGCGGCAGCGGCGGTGGTCGCGCTGGTCCTGCATCGCAAGCACCAGCCCTCCCACGTGCGCTGAACCGCCGCCTCCCCCTCCCGCCGACCTTGCACCTATTGACGCCGACCTTGCACAT
>JBQCJL010000221.1:0-5641 GCA_051952795.1 Marmoricola sp. | reverse complement strand
CGAGGAGCATTCCGCCCACGACAGCGCCGACGAGGAGCCCACCGAGGCTCGCGAGGTCGCGGCCCCGCAGCCCTGCGTTGCTGTCGTCATCGGCCATCCAAGAGGTCGCTTTCGATACGGTCCACGCGGGCGCTGAGCAGCGCCGTCTCGTGCGGGGATCGACGCCTGCGCGTCGAGGCGGACGTTATCACAGGAGGGCCCCCGATCCCGAACTCGAGAACCGTGCTCAGAGGCCCTCGAGAGGGCCTGCGTCGCGGGTGTGAACACGCGGTACGGCGAAGGTCACGATCAGGGCGATCACGAGGCCCACGCCGAGCCCGATCCACACGTAGAGCCCCGAGTACAGGCTGACGGTGACGGCGCCGAAGGCGATGAGCGCCGCCCAGCACCACATCACCACCACGGCACGCTGCTGGCTGTGGCCGAGCTCGAGGAGACGGTGGTGCAGGTGCTCCTTGTCGGGGTGATAGAACGCCTGGCCGCGACGGGTTCGCCGCACCACGGCGAGGAAGAGGTCGAGCAGCGGAACGACGAAGATCGCCAATGGCAGCAGGAGCGGCAACAGCGTCGGCAGGAAGTTCGGGGAGCCCAGACCGGAGCCACCCTGGAGCTGGACGGTGGCGAACTGACCGGTGAGGCTCAGCGCGGAGCCGGCGAGCACGAGCCCGAGCAGCATCGAGCCGGAATCTCCCATGAAGATCCGGGCCGGGAAGAGGTTGTGCGGCAGGAAGCCCATGCAGGCTCCCGCCAACGCGGCGCAGAGCAGCGCTGCGGTGATGGCGAGCGTCTCGCCGCTACTGGCCGAGAGGTCGTAGGAGAAGGCGAAGAACGCCACGGCGCCGATCAGCACGACTCCGCCCGCGAGCCCGTCGAGACCATCGACGAAGTTGACCGCGTTGACCGTGCCCACCACCAGCACGATGGTGAACAGCGCGGACTGGATCGGCAACAGGGAGAGCTGGCCGAGCCCGGGCAGCGCGATCGAGAAGAACTGCACCCCCTGGAAGACCATGAAGCCCACGGCGATGAGCTGACCGACCAGCTTGGTGATCGCGTCCAGCTCGATCAGGTCGTCTAGCGCCCCCACCGCGCAGATGATCAAGCCGGCGAGCAGCACCGTCCGGGCGTCGTGGAAGACCTGGTCGTGCGCACGGCTGAGGAACGGCAGGTGGGAGGCCACCAGGATGCCGGCCGCTAGCCCCCCGAGCATCGCGATGCCGCCGAAGTAGGGGATCGGGATCTCGTGCACGTCGCGATCGCGCACCCGCGCGACGGCGCCCAGGCGGCTCGCGAGCTCCCGGGCGACGACGCACAGGAGATAGGCGACCGCCGCGGAGACCGCCGCTACGAGGAGGTATTCGCGCACGAGTCAGCGCTCTCCCTCACGGCGCGTCCTCCGGGTCGGGGAACTCGGCGAGCTCGACCCCGAGTGCGGTGAGAGCCTCGACGAGGACAGGCGTCTTCAACGCGCCCTCGCGCAGCAGGCGCGGCTGGAGCTGGGTGCAGTCGAGGATGGTCGAGCCCTCCCCCGCTGCCGACGGGCCGGCGTCGAGGATCACCGCGGTCGCGGAGCCGAGCATGTCTTGGGCCGCGACCGCATCCACGGCGGCGGGCTGACCGGTGAGATTGGCCGAGGAGACGGCGAGCGGTCCGGTGCGGCCGAGGAGCTCCAGGGCGACCTCGTCCTTGGGCATCCGCACGGCCACCGTGCCCCTGGTCTCGCCGAGGTCCCATTGCAGGGAGGCCTGCTGGTGGCAGACGACCGTGAGCGGACCGGGCCAGAACTGGTCGACGAGCTCATGCACCCACGACGGGATGTCCCGAGCGAGGGCGTTGATGGTGCCGACATTGGAGATGAGAACCGGGGGCGGCATCTCACGGCCCCTGCCCTTGGCTCCGAGGAGGCTCATCACTGCGAGGGGCGAGAAGGCGTCGGCCGCGATGCCGTAGACCGTGTCGGTGGGAACGATGACGAGCTCGCCGCGGCGCAGGGCCGCGGTCGCGGCGGCGATGCCCTCCTCACGCTCCGCGGGATCGCTCGTGTCGTACGTCCGGGCCACGGGTCGAGGTTACCGAGTGCCAAGCGAGTCTTGCTCGCTTGGCCGAGTGGCCGAGAACCCGTTGACGAACGCAGTGAGGATCATGGGGGTCATCGTGCCAGTCGCGCGGTCAGGAATCGGGGACGCTCGTTGAAATCGGCATGGTCGCGCAGGTCGGTCCAACGTCCCGTGGCGGAGAAGACGCCCGGTGCCGACTCGCCTTGGACGTCGGCATGCTCGGCCCCGACGACCCCGCCGGGCTTGAGCAGGCGTGCCGCGGTCGCTTCGAGGACGCGCATCGCCTCCAGGCCGTCCGCTCCCGAGAAGAGCGCGAGATGCGGGTCGTGGTCGCGGGCTTCCAGCGCCACCGACTCCCACGCCTCCAGCGGGATATACGGCGGGTTGCACACGACGACGTCGACGGTCCCGTCGAGATCCCCGAAGGCCTCCGCCAGATCCCCGTGGGCCAGCCGGACGCCGGTATCGGCGAGGTTGCGCTCGGCCCAGGCGAAGGCCCCCTCGTCGAGCTCCACCGCGTGCACGACCGCCGTGGGAACCTCGTGGGCGACGCTCTTGGCGATGGCTCCGGAGCCGGTGCACAGGTCGACGACCACCGGAGCCCGATCGTCGGCGGCGATCCGGCTGGCCTCGTCGATCGCCCAACCGGCGAGCAGCTCGGTCTCCGGTCGCGGCACGAAGACGCCCGGCCCCACGGCGAGCTCGACGTAGCGGAAGTAGGCGGTGCCGGTCAGGTGCTGCAGCGGCTCGCGGTTCGCCCGACGGGCGATCAGCTCGTCGAAGGTGGCGGCATCCACGTCGGTGACGTCCACCAGCGAGACGGTCGCGCGCTGGGTTCCGGTGGCGAAGGCGAGGAGTGCGGCGGCATCGTGCTCCGGGCTGGCGACACCGGCGGCCTCGAGCCGGTCGGTCGCCTCCTTCAGGAGCAGCCGCGCATCAGTCACCGACGGCCTCGAGACGTGCCGCCATGTCGGCTTGGACGCAGCTCTGGATGACCGGCTCCAGGTCCCCGTCGAGGACCTGGTCCAGGTTGTAGGCCTTGTAGCCGGTCCGGTGATCGGAGATCCGGTTCTCCGGGTAGTTGTAGGTGCGGATCCGCTCGGAGCGGTCGACCGTGCGGACCTGCGACCGGCGGGCATCGCTGGCCTCGGCATCCGCAGCCTCCTGAGCCGCGGCCAGGAGCCGGGCGCGCAGCACGCGCATCGCGGAGTCCTTGTTCTGCAGCTGCGACTTCTCGTTCTGGCAGCTCACCACGATGCCTGTCGGCAAGTGCGTGATCCGCACCGCGGAGTCGGTGGTGTTGACGCTCTGGCCGCCGGGGCCACCCGAGCGGAAGACATCGATCCGGAGGTCCTTCTCCTCGATGTTCACCTCGACCTGCTCGGCCTCGGGCACCACGAGGACACCGGCTGCGCTCGTGTGCACCCGGCCCTGGCTTTCGGTGACCGGCACCCGCTGCACGCGATGCACCCCGCCCTCGAACTTCAGGAGCGCGTACGGCGCCTCGCCAGGCGCGGGCGTGCCCTTCGCCTTCACGGCGACCGTCACCGACTTGTAGCCGCCGAGGTCGGACTCGGTGGCATCGATCGTCTCCATGGCCCAGCCACGCCGCTCGGCGTAGCGGGTGTACATCCGCAGCAGATCACCCGCGAAGAGCGCCGACTCCTCGCCACCCTCGCCCGACTTGATCTCGAGGATGGTGTCCTTGGCGTCGGAGGGGTCACGGGGAACGAGGAGCTGTCGCAGCTTCTCCCCGACCTCCACCCGCCGCGCCGCGAGCGCGTCCGCCTCGGCGGCGAAGTCGGGATCATCGGAGGCCAGCTCGCGCGCAGCATCGATGTCGCCCTCGAGCCGCAGCCACTCGCGCCACGTGGTCACGATCGCGGTGAGCTCGGCATAGCGCTGGTTCAGCTTCTTGGCGCGGTGCTGGTCGGAGAACACCGCGGGGTCGGCGAGCTGGGTCTCCAACTCGGCCTGCTCGGCCGCCAGGCCCTCAACAGCCTCGAACAAAAGACAAACCCTCCTCCGCACTCAGAACCATGGCATGCGCTGCCCAGCGCGTGCGATGGCAAGGCGGAGGAGGGAGGCGACCTTCGAAGGTCGTCGACCGACGACAACGCCGCCAGCGTGCGTGCTGGGCGGCGAAGGCGCTACTTGTCCTTCTTGCCGTACCTTGCCTCGAACTTCGCGACGCGACCGCCGGTGTCGAGGATCTTCTGCTTGCCGGTGTAGAACGGGTGGCAGTTCGAGCACACGTCAGCGTGCATCGTTCCGCTCTCGATGGTGCTGCGGGTCACGAACTGGTTCCCGCAGGTACACGTCACCGTGGTCGCCACATAGGTGGGGTGGATGTCCTTCTTCATGCTGTCCTCATCTCGTCTCATGCCGCCGGGTCGCCCACCCTCGGACTAAGGGAGCAGCGTGAACCGGAGCCAACGGGTAATTGTGCCAGTCGCAGGACTCAACACCAATTTGGCGGTCTTTAGTCCTTCGCGGCTCGTGCTGGTAGTGCGGAGGTCGTTCGCTCGCAAGGCGGCGGAGGGAGGCGACCCGGTGGGTCGTCGACCGACAACAACGCGGCGAGCGGGCGACCTCCGTGCTACTCGTCGTCTCCCGGGCCACCCGGGGTGGTCTTCTGAACCTGCATCAAGAACTCCAGGTTGTTCTGGCTCTTCTTGAGGCGCTCGAGCAGCAGCTCCAGGGCCTGCTGGCCGTCGAGGGCGCTGAGGACGCGGCGCAGCTTCCAGATGATCTGGAGCTCCTCCTTGCTCATCAGCAGCTCCTCGCGGCGCGTGCCCGACTGGACGGCGTCGATGGCCGGGAAGATGCGCTTGTCCGCGAAGTCGCGGCGCAGGCGGATCTCCATGTTCCCGGTGCCCTTGAACTCCTCGAAGATGACCTCGTCCATCTTGGAGCCGGACTCGATCAGCGCGGTGGCGAGGATGGTGAGCGAGCCACCGTTCTCGATGTTGCGCGCCGCACCGAAGAACCGCTTCGGCGGGTAGAGCGCGGCGGAGTCCACACCACCGGAGAGGATGCGACCGCTCGCCGGAGCGGCGAGGTTGTAGGCGCGCCCCAGACGGGTGATGCCGTCCAGGAGCACGACCACGTCGTGACCCAGTTCGACGAGGCGCTTGGCACGCTCGATGGCGAGCTCCGCGACGTGGGTGTGGTCGGAGGCGGGTCGGTCGAAGGTCGAGCTGATGACCTCACCCTGCACCGAGCGCTGGAAGTCCGTGACCTCCTCAGGACGCTCGTCCACGAGCACGACCATCAGATGGCACTCGGGGTTGTTCGTCGTGATCGAGTTCGCGATCGACTGCATGATCATCGTCTTGCCGGCCTTGGCGGGCGAGACGATGAGACCGCGCTGGCCCTTGCCGATCGGTGCGGCGATGTCGATGACGCGACCGATGAGGTTGTTCGAGGTGGTCTCGAGACGGAGTCGCTCGGACGCGTAGAGCGGGGTCAGCTTGTTGAAGTCGACCCGGTGGCGCGCAGCCTCGACGTCGCCGCCGTTGATCGTCTCCAGACGCACGAGCGGGTTGAACTTCTCCTTGCGCTCGCCCTCGCGGGGCTGACGG
>JBQCJL010000220.1:0-5768 GCA_051952795.1 Marmoricola sp. | reverse complement strand
AGCCCTGGCAGCGCACGGCCCCACTGCGCTAGACCAGCTCACCGCGCTTGCGGGTCAGGTACGCGATCTCCGCCGAGTTCTGGGTCGTTGCGATCGCGGCGTCGTAGGCCTCCTTGGCCTCGCCGCTGCGGCCGAGCCGTCGCAGCAGGTCCGCCCGGGTCGCGTGCCAGGCGTGGTAGCCGCTGAGGTCGAGCTGATCGACGATCGCGAGTGCCACCAGCGGTCCGTCGAGCTCAGCGACGGCGATCGCGCGGTTGAGCTCCACGATCGGTGAGGGGTCGAAGACCCGCAGCTGGTCGTAGAGGGCGACCACCTGTGACCAGTCCACGTCGGCCGCGGCGACGGCGTCGGTGTGCACCGCATTGATCGCGGCCAGGATCTGGTAGCGCCCGGGCCGATTGACGGCAAGGCACGCGCGCACCAGCGCATGTCCCTCCTCGATCAGCGCCCGGTCCCAGCCCGCGCGGTCCTGCTCGGCGAGGGGAACGAGCTGGCCCTGGCGCACGCGGGTCTGGCGCCTCGCCTCGATCAGCAGCTCCAGCGCGAGCAGCCCGACGACCTCGAGTTCGTCGGGGAGCAGTTCGCGCAGGACGCGCGTGAGCCGGATGGCCTCCTCGGTGAGGTCGGCCCGGACGGGATGGCCCGCGCCGGTGGCCAGGTATCCCTAGTTGAAGACCAGGAAGATCACCGTGAGTACCGCGGCGAGCCGGTCCGGAAGATCGGCCGCCTCCGGCACGCGATAGGGGATCTTGGCGGCGGCGATCTTCTTCTTCGCCCGCGTGATCCGCTGCGCCATGGTGGTCTCGGGAACCAGGAAGGCCTCGGCGATCTCCCCGACGGTCAGCCCGCCCAGCAGTCGCAGGGTCAGGGCGATCCGCGCCTCGGGGGCCAGGGCCGGGTGGCAGCAGGTGAAGATCAGGCGCAGGCGATCGTCCTCCACCGGTCCGACCCGCTCGCGCGGGGTGTCGTCATGCAGCATGGCAGCCGCCTGATGCTTGGCCGAGCGGTTGTGTTCGCGTCGGATGCGGTCGATCGCCTTATGAGCGGCGGTGGTGGTCAGCCAAGCGCCCGGGTTGGGAGGTGTTCCCGACTCCGGCCACGTCTGCAGCGCCACCACCAGTGCCTCGCTCGCCGCGTCCTCGGCGAGATCGATATCGCCGAAGCGACGGACGAGCGAGGCGATCAGGCGGCCGTACTCCTCGCGGAAGATCCGCTCGACGACCGCCTCAGGCAAGACCCTCGAACGGCCGGACCTCCACCGTGCCGCGGCAGGCCTGGGAGCCCTCGGCTGCCAGCTTGAGCGCGACGTCGAGGTCGGGGGCGTCGATGATCCAGAATCCGCCGATGATCTCCTTGGTCTCCAGGTAGGGACCGTCCGTGATCACCGGGGTGTCTCCGCGGCCGTCGACGACGGTCGCCGTTGTGCCCGCCTCCAGGCCGCCGGCGAACACCCAATAGCCGTCCGCCTTGAGCTGCTGATTGAAGGCGTCGGTGGCGGCGAACGCCTCTTCCATGGCTTCCTTGGACCCGTAGTCGCCGAACTCGCTGCGCTCGACGGGACCGTGCACGCTCAACAGGTAGTGCGTCATCGTGATCTCCTCAGTGTCGGCGGACCCGTTGACCGCCTCTCACCCTCACTACGAACGTAGTGGCGCAGATACGACAGGTACCAGCGGAGAAGTCGGACGAACCTCGCGAACCTCGCTGCGAGCACGCTGCGGGCTCGGCGCGGTGCGACTGCGAGCGGTGAAGACGAGCACTGCGATCACGAAGGCATACGCCCCGAGGAGGATCAGCAGAGCGGCGATGATGGGCATGTCGGCGCCGAGGGAGCTGTGCGCGACCGCTTGCCCTGACGCCTTCGCAACCTCCAAAGAATTCATGCTGGTGAACTACCCCGGCGCGGAGGTTTCGAAACCGCGGTGCTGGACGCTGGCCCCCGCAGGCGCTAGAAAGAGCCTGAGCGGGTTGAGAACACAGCCGTGGGGGCGCATTTTGATCATCCAAGTAGGGATGGCTCCGTTCCATGATCTCGTTCAATGTGGTCGCCGAAGCTCCAGGGGATGGAGCCGTGACCCTGGTCGTCACGGGCGACCTCGACCTGATGACCGTTCCGATGTTCGAGGGTGCGGCCAGGAGCGCCATCAACGAGTACCCTCAGGCCAGCCTGCGTCTGGACCTGACGGCCGTGGGCTTCATCGATTCGACCGGGATCAATGCGCTGGTGGCCCTTCAGACCTCCGAGCAGGAGCGCGGCAAGCACCTCGAGCTCGCCGCCTCGTCCACCTACGTGGAGCGAGTGCTTAGGCTGGTAGGACTGGACGACATGTTTGTATGAGCTTCTGTTTAGGACCCACTCAGCACGGGTAGTGAAGTAGGCGTTATGGGTGGGAGTACACGAGATGCTGTCCAGACGGGGGCACGCAATGGCGATGACTCGGGTGCGTTGATGGTCGATGAAGACGTCCGCACCTTCGCTCCGCATGCCTCGTCGCCGTCCTTGGCCCGAGCCGCCGCGTGCGCTTGGGCGAAGGGGATCGGGGCAGGTGCCGACGTGCTCGCCTCCTTGGAACTGGTGGTCTCCGAGCTGGTGACCAATGCATTGCGTCACGGCGAGGGCGACGTGACCATGACGCTGCGCCGCAGCGACAACAGCCTCGAGGTACGCATCCACGACCACGGGTTGGGCCTTCCCCGCACCCGCGCCGCGGGATCGCGCGCGCTGGGAGGCCGTGGTCTGCACCTGGTGGAGACGCTTTCGGAGAAGTGGGGCACGACCGTCTCAGACGTGGGTCGTGGCAAGACGGTGTGGGCTGTCATCGGCCCAGTTGGCACCAGGCCGTAGCGTTCCCCTGTGACCACGACGCTGGGAGTCATCCAAGATTCGGACCCCGGAGACCCGGCGCCATCGACATGGCCGCCGGGCGCCGGCCTTCTCCAGATCCTCGAGGTCGTGCGTTTCCGGATGCAGACCGACACCGCCACCGTGCTGCTGATGAACCAGCCGAGGACCGGTCTCGAGCCCGCCGCAACCGTCGGTCTGGACCGCACCGTTCGGCGCGCCCCTGCCCTCCGGCTGGGGCAGGGATTCGCGGGCCGCGTCGCGCAATTGCGGCAGCCGGTCATCATCGACGAGGTCACCCGCGACAACGTGGTGAACCCGGTTCTGCTCAACCACGGGGTGACCTGTCTCCTGGGCGTTCCGATCACCGTCGACAGCGAGCTCCTGGGCGTCCTGCACGTCGGTAGGCGCCGTCGCGAGCTCTTCACCGAGGAAGACGTCCTTCGTCTGACCGAGATCGCGCACGACGTGGGCCTCACGCTGCGCCAGCGATTCGTGGACGACTCGCACGTCGCAGCTCTCGCGCTGCAGCGCAGCCTGTTGCCCGCCTCGCCGCAGGCGCCCCCGGGCATCGAGATCGCGGCCCGCTACGTGCCGGCCGAGGGCGATCTCGGCGGTGACTGGTACGACACGTTCGAACTGCCCGACGGCCGCCTCGCCCTGGTGATGGGCGATGTCGTCGGCCACGGCTTCGAGGCGGCCATCGTGATGGGGCGCCTGCGCAGTGCGCTCCGCTCCTACGCGCTGGAGCACAAGGATCCGGCCGAGATCCTGACCCGTCTGGACGCCAAGATCTGCCACTTCGAGCCCGGCTGTCTGGCCACGGTGCTGCTCGGCATCTCCAGCGCGCCGTATGAGAAGTGGTCGTTCAGCTCGGCGGGCCACTTCCCGCCGATCGTCGCAGCGCTCGACGGCAGTGGCGAGCGAGTCGATCTTCCGACGGATCGCCTGCTGGGTGTTCCCGGGCCGGGGGTGCGCCGCACCACCACGATCGAGGTTCCCGAAGGGGGCCTGATCTGCCTGTTCACCGACGGTCTCGTCGAGCGTCGGCCGTCCCCCGAGGACGGACATCGCGACCTCGTCGCGGAGAACGTGGAGCTGCTCCGCAAGGCCGTCATGGCGACCGAGGATCCCGAGACCGCGTGCATCCGTGTCCTGGCTGAGGTGGTCGGCGAGCACGTCGGGGAGGATGACATCGCCCTCCTTGTGGCCCGAAGGGCCGCGCCGGCGTAGCGCGCTGGGTAATCTGTAGCCGCCCAGCAGACTTCCTTCCCACCCCACCGGAGGTACCCATGACGTTCGACGTGAGTACGTCGACCTCTTCGGCCGGCGTTCCGACCGTGGCAGCATCGGGCGATCTCGACGTCGCCTCCGCTGACCAGCTTGTCGAGGCCGTGAACTCCGTTCTCGGCGACCAGGCCAACCTCGACCTCGATCTGAGCGCCGTCAGCTTCATGGACTCGACCGGCCTCGGCGCGTTGATCCGCGTGCGCAACCACTTGGCGGACCGCGGCGGTGAACTCACGCTCACCTCCGTCTCACCCGCCGTGGAGCGGGTGCTCGTCCTGGTCGGCATGGCCGATGGATTCGGGGTCGAGCAGGCATGACCGTCGAACTGGCCGTACCGCCGAGCCCCGAGTTCTTCGCGACCATCCGCGCCGTCGCCCGCACTGCCTCCGCCCTCGCCGATCTGAACGTGATCGACATCGAGGAGCTGCAGATCGCGGTGAGCGAGGCCGCGACGCTGCTGCTTCCCATCGCCACGGACGGCTCCTCCTTGGAGATCTCCGTGGACGTCGAGCCCGGACACGTCCGCATCGACCTTGCCGCCGTCTGCAAGGACGGCGCCGAGGTGGACACCTCCGGTCTGGCCTGGATGATGCTCACCGGCCTCGATCCCGATGTGCGGGTGAGCCGTGACGGCGCCACCACGTCGATCGCGATCGAGCGCCGCCGCGCCACCTCCGATCAGTGACCGAGGTCAGCGAACGGTGGAGCCAGGAGCAGGTCGACCAGGTCGTCCTGCTCTTCGAGCAGCTCTCCCAAGCGCCCGAAGGATCTGAGGAGCGTCGCGTCCTCCGCGATCGGATCGTGGAGGTCCATCTGCCCCTGCTCCGCTACCTCGCCCGACGCTTCAGCGGGCGCACCGAGAGCTTCGAGGACCTGGTGCAGGTCGGGTCCATCGGCCTGCTGAAGGCGATCGACCGCTTCGATCCGACCCTGGGCCACCAGTTCGCGAGCTATGCCTCGCCGACCATCGTCGGTGAGATCAAGCGGCACCTGCGGGACACCGGGTGGCTGCTGCGCGTCCCCCGGCGGGCTCAGGAGCTTCATGCCACCGTGGCCCGGGTCCGTGAGGAGTTCAGCCAGGACACCGGTCGCTATCCGACGGTCTCCGAGATCGCTGAGCGCATTGACGCGACGCCGGAAGAGATCGCGGAGACGCTCGATGTGGCCCGCTCCAAGACCGCGTCGTCGCTGGAGGGTGCGACCGAGAGCGACGACCATCCGATCCGCCAGGACCTCATCGCCGCGGAGGAGCGCGGGTTCGACCAGGTCGAGGACCGGGTGCTCCTGGCCAAGGCGCTGGCGGCGCTCACCGATCAGGAGCGCGAGGTGGTGCGCCTGCGCTTCAGCGACGGCCAGACGCAGAGCCAGATCGCGGCGGTCGTCGGCGTGTCCCAGATGCAGGTCTCGCGCATCATCACGCGCAGCGTCGCCAAGATGCAGCAGATCCTCGACACCCCCACTGAACCGGTTTAAACCGCAACTCCCCTGGGAAGACATCTCCTCGACAGTCACACCTGACAGTCACACCGAGTACCAGGAGGAAGTCATGGAAATCGGCGGAAGTCTTGTTCTGATCGCACTCGGCGCGATCTTGCGGTTCGCAGTCAGCGACAACGTCTCGGGCGTCAACATCCCC
>JBQCJL010000219.1:0-11312 GCA_051952795.1 Marmoricola sp. | reverse complement strand
TGACGCCGAGCTTGCGCCTCTAGCGGACCGAGGCGCTCCGCAGATCGCTGGCCGCCCCTCAGTGCAGAATCTGCAAGGTCGACGTCAATACCTGCAAGGTCGACGTCAACGAGAGCAATCTCAGCGTCAATAAGTGCAAGCTCGGCGTCAAGAGGTGAAAGCTCGGCGGGCTCGGCGGCGGCAGTGATCGATGCCGATCACGCCGAAGCCGAATCCGGCGGCGCAGGTCCACAGCCACCACAGGTGACCGCTGGACGAGAGGTGCCCCCAGAAGGGGAGCAGCAGCACGAAGGCGACGGCCCACACGATGGTTCCGGCTGTCACCGTCCGGACACCCGACGGATCGATCTCGCGCACGGCGGCGACGGCATAGCGGCGACGACCGATCTCGTAGCGATCCGGCTGGCTGGGCTCCCGCATGCCCCGAATGTAGCGGATCACATCGCCGGCTATTTAGTTAGCAAAGGTAATGACTTAAACTAAAGACATGCCCACCATCGAGACCGCGACCAAGACCGACGCCGGGCTGGCCGCCGAGCTCCGGCTCAGCGTCGTGCGGCTCCGCCGCCGTCTGATCGGCGAGCGGGACCCCGCCAACGACCTGAGCCTGGGCGCCATGGCGGTGCTCGGGTGCCTCTATCGGCGCGGACCACTGCAGATCGGCGAGCTCGCCGCGCATGAGCGGGTGCGCCCGCCGAGCATGACGCGCACCGTCACCGCGTTGGAGCTCGAGGGCTATGTCGAGCGCAAGCAGCACGCCTCGGATGCCCGCCTGGTGGTGGTCCACCTGACCGACAAGGGAACGGCGACCCTGCTCGCCGACCGCAAGCGGCGCGACGCCTGGCTCGCATGCCGCCTGCGCGACCTGACTCCCGAGGAGCGTGCGGTGCTGCGCGCCGCCGCTCCCATCCTCGAACGACTGGCGGCCGAATGAGTCCAACCTTCCGCGCGTTGAGCGTGCGCAACTATCGCCTCTACGCCACCGGCGGACTCATCTCCAACACCGGAACCTGGGTGCAGCGCGTCGCCCAGGACTGGCTCGTCCTCGTCCTCCACCACGGCGACCAGGCTCAGGCGAGTGTCGCGCTCGGCATCACCACGGGACTGCAGTTCCTCCCGATCCTGCTCCTTTCGCCCTATGCCGGCCTCATCGCCGACCGCATGCCCAAGCGGCAGCTGCTTCAACTGACCCAGGTCGGATTGGGCCTCTGGTCCGCGGCCCTGGCCGTGCTCGCCCTCGCCGGCGTCGCGCAGCCATGGATGGTCTACGTGGTGGCACTCGGATTCGGCGCCGCGGCCGCCTTCGACGCCCCAGCCCGCCAGTCGTTCGTGAGCGAGATGGTCGAACCGGACGTCCTCACCAACGCGGTCGGGCTGAACTCGGCCTCCTTCAATCTCGCGCGAGTCATCGGGCCGGCACTGTCCGGATTCCTCATCGCCGCGCTCGGGTCGGGGGAGCGCGCCACCGGCGCGGTGATCGCCTTGAACGCCGTGAGCTACATCCCGGTCATCATCGCGCTGAGGATGATGCGCGAGAGCGAGCTCACGCCGATCCCCCGAGCACCGCGCGGCCGCGGCATGATCCGCGACGGCGTCAGTTACGTGGTGCACAGTCCGCAGCTGCTGATGGTGCTGATCGCCGGAGGGTTCGCAGGCACGTTCGGTATGAACTTCCAGATGACCTCGGCGCTGATGGCCACCCAGGTCTTCGGCAAGGGACCGGGCGAGTACGGCCTGCTCGGCACCACGCTGGCCTTCGGGTCGCTCAGCGCTGCCCTCCTCGGAGCGAGGCGATCGAGCAAACCCCGTCCGCGACTCGTGCTCCTCGCGGGGGCGGCCTTCGGCGTGGCGGAGATCGTCGCCGGAGCGATGCCGACCTACGTGCTCTTCGCCTGCATGACGCCCTTGCTCGGGCTCGCGCTGCTCACCATGCTCAACGCTGCCAACACCACCGTCCAGCTGAGCACGGAGCCGGCCATGCGGGGTCGGGTGATGGCTCTCTACATGATGATCGTCATGGGCGGCACGCCGCTCGGCTCACCGGTGATGGGATGGATCGGCGCTGCGTGGGGCGCTCGCTGGACGCTGTATGCGGGCGGTGGTCTGACCCTGCTCGGCGTCGGTCTGGCGGTCCTGGTGTTCCGGATGGCCTCGACCAGAGTGGTCGTAGACTCGCGCGCATGCATCCCCGCTACCGTCGACTCCTGATTCCGCTTGCCCTGGCGGCGCTCCTGGTGGTCGTGGTGGTCGCCCAGTTGAGCCGATAGATCGGTGATGCAGGACTTTCCCGAGGTTCGCGAGCTGCTTCTCGACGACGCCGGCCTGATCCGAGCCGTCGGCTCGGGAGCGCAGCGAGGGATCGAGATGCCCTGGCGGCGGGTCGAGGTCCGCTATGTCGACCTCGCGGCGGGCCGTCAGCTGCAGATCGAGCTTTTCGACGACCGCCAGGCCTTCACCCGCAACCATCGCGACGTAGGCGCGGCGCTCGACGATCTCCTCGCTCTGGGCTTCGCCAACTGGCACGTCGAGCACACGGACGGCACCACGCAGGTCCGAGTGAACCGCAAGGGCAAGGTCGTCGTGAACCGGAGTCGTCGATCGGAGCCGGCGACCGTGGATCGCTCCCACGACCGCAGCAAGCAGCGGCTGCTCCCGGAGGACCTGCCCCTGTTCCGAGCGCTCGGCTTGGCCGACCACGAGGGGCGCATCAAGCCCAGCAGGCAGGCCAAGTTCCGCCAGGTCGAGGAGTTCGTCCGGGCGCTGTCGGTGGTCGTCGACGACGCCACCAAGGCAGGCAACCTGCGACGCCCCACCGCGGCGGATCCGTGGCGGGTGGTGGATCTGGGCTGTGGCAACGCCTACCTGACCTTCGCCGCGCAGGCCTGGCTGGCGCTCGAGGGCTATCCGGCCCACGTCGTCGGCGTCGACGTCAAGGAGCAGTCGAAGCGGCACAACGCCGAGGTGGCCGCCGAGCTCGGTCTGGCGGAGGACATGACCTTCGTGGTCGGCACCATCGGCGACGTCGACCTGGAGCAGGCGCCCGACATCGTGCTCGCCCTCCATGCCTGTGACACCGCGACCGATGACGCCCTCGCGCAGGCCGTGGGGTGGAGATCGGCGATCGTGCTCGCCGCGCCCTGCTGCCATCACGACATCGCCGCGCAGATCCGCGCGGTGGGTGCGCCCGAGCCCTATGCGCTGCTGGTGCGCGACGGCATCGTGCGCGAGCGGCTCGCCGACACCCTCACCGATGCGCTCCGGGCTGGCCTGCTGCGATCGGTGGGCTACCGCGTGGACGTCATCGAGTTCATCGACTCGGCGCACACGCCTCGCAACAGCCTGATCCGCGCGGTCCGCACCGGGCATCCCGGCTCACGAGCCGAGTACGACGCGCTCGTCGAGCAGTGGCAGCTGCACCCGAAGCTGGGCGAACTGCTGGATCAGAGACGCTCGACGACGTAGTCGATGCAGGCCGTCAGGGCCTCGACGTCGCTCGCGTCGACCGACGGGTACATCGCGATCCGGATCTGGTTGGTGCCCACGCCGCGATAGGCATCCGTGTCGACGATCCCGTGATTACGCAGCACGTCGGTCAGCGCGTCCAGGTCGATCGTCGGATCCAGCTCGATCGTGCCGACGACGTGCGAGCGCAGGGTCGGATCGACGACGAACGGCCGTGCATAGGCGGCCTTCTCGGCCCAGCCGTAGAGGGCCTCGGCCGAGGCAGCGGTCCGCGCCGCCATGGCGCCCAGGCCTCCCCGGGCGAGCATCCAGCCGATCTGCTGTTCCATGAGGATCAGGGTCGCGACGGCAGGCGTGTTCACGGTCTGCCCGGCGCGCGACTGCTTGATGGCCTCGGTGAGGCTGAAGAAGGCGGGGATGTGGCGGCCCGACCCGGCGATCTCCTCCGCACGCGCGATGGCCGCGGGAGAGAGCAGGGCGAACCAGAGGCCGCCGTCGGAGGCGAAGGACTTCTGGGGTGCGAAGTAGTAGGCGTCGTAGGCATTCGCGTCGACCGCCAGCCCGCCGGCGGCCGAGGTGGCGTCGATGAGCACCAACTGCTCGTCGGAGGCGTCCACCGGACGCTGGATCGAGGCCATCACTCCGGTCGAGGTCTCGTTGTGGGTCCAGGCGTACACATCGACATCGGCCTCGAACTGCGGAGCGCTCAGCTCGCCCCAGGCCGAGGTGTGCACGGTCGGCTGGTCGAGCCACGGCGCCAGCGTGGCGGCCTTGGCGAACTTCTTGCCGAACTCGCCGAAGACCGCATGCTGGCTGCGCTGCCGGATGAGGGCATAGGTAGCGAGGTCGAAGAAGGCGATCGAGCCGCCGTTGCCGAGCGCGACCTCGTAGCCGTCGGGCAGCTCGAAGAGCTCGGCGAGCCCACGACGGACGCGCTGGACCAGGTCCTTGACGGGCGGCTGCCGGTGCGAGGTCCCCATCAGGGTCCGACCGGTCTGGGCGAGAAGCTCGAGACGACCGTCCGGGATCTTGGACGGTCCCGACCCGAAGCGACCGTCAGCAGGCAGCAGGGCTTGAGGAATCTCGATGGCGCTCACCCCTCTATTGTCTCAGGAATGCAGACCGGCTCCGGTGAGTTCTCGATCCGCCGACGTCGGCTCGACCATCTCGACGGAATCACGCTGATCGACCGGGTCCAGGACGAGTACGTCGTGCGCTACGGCGGCCGGGATGAATCGCCGATCGATCCGGAGCACTTCGAGGACCCCGAGGGCGCGTTCTTCGTCGGCTACGACGGCGATGTCCCGGTCGCGATGGGTGGGTGGCGCTGGCATACGGTGCCTCCCGACGTCGATGCGTCGAGCGCGGTCGAGATCAAGCGGATGTATGTCGTACCGGAGGCCCGCGGTCGCGGCTGGGCGCGCCGGGTGCTCGCTCATCTGGAGGAGACCGCGCGAGCCGCCGGCGCCACCGCGATCATCCTGGAGACGGGACTGCGCCAGCCCGAGGCGATCGCGCTCTACGAATCGTCCGGCTACCTGCCCGTCGCCGGATTCGGCTACTACGCCCAGGCACCGCTGTCCCGGTGCTTCGCCAAATCCTTGGCGCGATAGGGAACACTCGGCGTCATGGTCCACGACTTCATGAACTGGGTGCTGCACCTGAACCCGGCTCTCGTGCTGACGGTCTGTGGAGCATTGGTCTTCCTCGAGGATGCGGTCTTCCTGGGCTTCGTCGTCCCCGGCGAGTCAGCGGCCGTGGTGGCCGGAGTGGCCTCCGGCCTCGGACATGTCTCCCTGACCGCCGCCATCGCCGTGGTCGTCCTCGCCGCCATCGTGGGCGACACGGTCGGCTTCGAGCTCGGCAAGCACCTCTTCACCCGGGTCCGCGGCAAGGGCATTCTGGCCCGGCACGAGGACAAGTTCGAGAAGACCGAGCAGTTCTTGAGGCGCCGTGGTGCGGCAGCGGTGTTCCTGGGCCGGTTCGTCGCCCTCTTCCGCGCTCTGATGCCGGCCATCGCCGGTGCGAGCCGCATGCACTACCCGACGTTCCTGCGCTGGAACGCGCTCGGCGGCTTGGTGTGGGGGGTCACGTTCGTCGTTCTGGGCCACGCCGCCGGGAAGTCCTGGGAGGTCATCGCGCACCGTGCGAGCACGGGCATGCTCATCGCGGTCGGCGTGATCGTGGTGATCGCGGCGGTTGCGTGGAAGGTGCGCGAGCGCCGGAAGGCCCGCCTCCTCGGAGGTTGAGGAGCGCGAAGCGCGTCACGCACCGGAGGTTGAGGAGCGCGAAGCGCGTCACGAAACCGAAGCGGCCCTTATCCACAGGCGATCTCTCAACCGGGTCACCTGACGGTCTTGGTCCGCGACGATGAAGGCATGGGCTATTGCTACATCCTCGAATGCGCCGACGGCTCCTACTACGTCGGCAGCACCAAGGACGTCGAAGCGCGTCTCGCCCAGCACAACTCAGATCTTTATGGCTGCGCCTACACGCGTAGACGACGGCCGGTGAAGCTGGTCTGGGTCGGCGAATTTGCGACGGTTGCCGAAGCGTTCGCCTTCGAGAAGCGCGTGCAAGGCTGGGGACGAGCAAAGCGGGAGGCGCTCATCGAGGGCCGGATCGAAGACCTCGCCGTGCTTGCGTCGCGTCGCCGGGGTGACGGGGTTTCGTGACGCGCTACGCGCTCCTCAACCTCCAGGTTTCGTGACGCGCTACGCGCTCCTCAACCTCCGGGTTTCGGGACGCGCTGCGCGCTCCTCAACCTCCGGGTTTCGTGACGCGCTACGCGCTCCTCAACCTCCGGTCAGGAGAGCATCCACTCTTCGTGCCACCCAGCCACCTCGTTGGCCTTGCGCTCGCCCGGGCCGGTGTAGATGGCCGAGGGGCGGATCAGGCGGCCGGTGATCTTCTGCTCGAGGATGTGGGCCGACCAGCCGCCGGTGCGGGCACAGGTGAACATCGAGGTGAACATGTTGGCCGGCACCTCGGCGAAGTCGAGGACTATCGCCGCCCAGAACTCGACGTTGGTCTCGAGGACGCGGTCGGGCCGGCGCTCGCGGAGCTCGGCGAGCGCAGCCTGCTCGAGTGCCTCGGCGACCTCGTAGCGCTCGGCTCCGAGCTCGCGTGCGGTGCGGCGCAGCACGCGTGCGCGGGGGTCCTCGGCACGGTAGACGCGGTGGCCGAAGCCCATCAGGCGCTCACCCGAGTCGAGCAGGTCCTTCACGTACTTGCGCGCGTCACCGCTTTTCTCGACGTCCTCGATCATGCCGAGCACGCGGGAGGGGGCGCCTCCGTGCAGCGGACCGGACATCGCGCCGATCGCGCCCGACAGCGCGGCCGCGACGTCTGCGCCGGTCGAGGTGATCGTGCGGGCGGTGAAGGTCGAGGCGTTCATGCCGTGCTCGGCCGCCGAGGACCAGTACGCGTCGATGGCCTTGGCGTGACGCGGGTCCGCCTCCCCGCGCCAGCGGATGAGGAACTTCTCGGCGAGGGTGGTGCCCTGATCGACCAGGCGCTGGGGGACCACCGTGTGGCCGATGCCGCGTGCCGACTGGCCCGCCCAGGCCAGCACCATGACGGCGGCGCGACCGAGGTCCTCGCGCACCTTCTCGGGGCTCGAGTCGTAGGTGTAGGTGAAGCCGAAGAACGGCGCGAGCTGGGCGATGGCCGATTGCAGGTCCACGCGCACGTCGCCGGTGTGGACCGGCAGCGAGAACGCCTCGGCGGGCTGGAGGCCGGGATCGAAGGTACCGTCGACCAGCAGGCCCCACACCTTCTCGAACGGCACGCGACCCACGAGCTGCTCGATGTCGACACCGCGATAGCGCAGCGCGGAGCCCTCCTTGTCTGGCTCGGCGATCTCCGTGCGGAAGGCGATGACGCCCTCGAGTCCCTCGTGAACTACTACGTCGTTTGCATCGGCCATGAGTGGACCTCTTCCCGCGATATGCAGCAATCAAAAAGTTCGGTTCCGAACGACCTTGTGAGCGCCCGTTCACCTAGTTCGAATCCTGCCAGAGGTCGGCATGTGGGCCGAATAGGGTCGAATCATGGATCCCGAACTCGCCCGGATGCGACGCGAATATGACGAGCCCGCCTCGGCCTTCGACGGCACGGCCGACGAGCGCGATCCGATGGCGCTTTTCGAGATCTGGTTCGCCGATGTGCGCACCTCGGACGTCGCGGAGCCGAATGCCATGGTGCTCAGCACGGTCGGATCCCACGGCCCGTCGTCGCGCACGGTGCTGCTGAAGGGCGTGGACGCGCGGGGGTTCTCCTTCTTCACCAACCACGATTCCCGCAAGGGGCGGGAGCTCGCGGCCAACCCCGCCTGCTCCCTGGTGTTCGTGTGGCATGCCTGGCACCGCCAAGTGCGCATCGAGGGCGAGGCGACGATGCTGCCGCGCGCGGAGGTCGAGGCCTACTTCGCCCAGCGGCCCCGGGGTGCGCAGCTGGGGGCCTGGGCGTCGCCCCAGTCCAGCGTCGTGGCGGATCGCGGGGAACTCGAGGCGGCTTTCGCCGCGGCCGAGCGGCGGTTCGAGGGTCAGGAGATCCCGCCTCCGCCGACCTGGGGCGGCTATGTGGTCGAGCCTCGCCTCATCGAATTCTGGCAGGGGCGCGCGAACCGCCTGCACGATCGAGCGGCCTTCCATCGCACACCGGAGGGGTGGCATCGCGAGCGGCTCGCGCCCTGAGCCACCACTGTTCGCCGTAAATTCACTTGTGAGTGAGCACTCACTCACATAGACTCGACGCCCGTGACCCCCCGAGCGACTCCGATGTCTCCCGACGACCGACGCGATGCGTTGATCGCGGCGACGCTGCCGCTCCTGGCTGAGCACGGCCGCGCGGTCACCACCAAGCAGGTCGCCGAGGCGGCCGGCGTCGCCGAGGGAACGATCTTCCGCGTCTTCGACTCCAAGGACGAGCTGTTCGAGGCGGCGATCGATGCGTTCTTCGATCCCTGGGAGTTCGTCGCGGTGCTGGAGGGTCTCGACCGGACACCGCCGCTCGAGGACAAGCTCCTCACCCTCGCCGAGGTGCTCCAAGGGCGCTTCACCTCCCTGTTCGAGTTCATGATCAAGGTCGGCATCAAGCCGCCGCCTCCCCATGCCTCCCATGAGGACGACGACTGGCGTCGCCGAGGCAACGAGGCCGCTGCGCGCCTCATCGAGGACGACGCCGATCAGCTCCGCCTTCCGCCCGAGGAGGTCGTTCGGCTCGTTCGGCTGCTGACCTTCTCGGGCAGTCATCCCCACATCTCCGACGGACGTCTGCTCACCCCAGCCGAGATTGTCGGTGTCGTCCTCCATGGTGTCCTCAAGGAGAACCCCTGATGCTCATCCGCCTCATCGCCACGCATGTGCGCCCCTACCGTCGTTGGTTGGCGACGGTGGTCGCCCTGCAGTTCCTCAGCACCCTCGCGATGCTGTTCATGCCGAGCATGAACGCCAAGATCATCGACAAGGGGGTCGTCACCGGCGACACCCACTACATCCTGAGCGAGGGCGGCCTGATGCTGCTCGTCGCGCTCGGTCAGATCATCTGCTCCGTGGGCGCGGTCTGGTTCGCTGCCCGCACGGCGATGAGCTTCGGCCGCGACGTCCGCGCCGGACTCTTCCATCGGGTCGGGTCGTTCTCGGCTCGTGAGGTCAACCACTTCGGCGCGCCCTCGCTGATCACGCGCGAGACCAACGACGTGCAGCAGGTGCAGATGCTGGTGCTGATGGGCGGCACCCTGATGGTCTCCGCGCCGATCATGATGGTCGGCGGCATCGTGATGGCGATGCGCGAGAACCTGGGTCTCTCCTGGCTCGTCGCGGTGATCCTGCCCGTGCTGGTGCTCTCGCCCTCCGTCGTGATCTACAAGATGGTGCCCAGCTCGCAGCGCATGCAGGACCGCATCGACGAGGTGAACCGCCTGCTGCGGGAGCAGATCACCGGCGTTCGCGTCGTGCGGGCGTTCGTCCGCGAGCGGCACGAGACCGAGCGCTTCGCCGACGCCAACCAGGAGCTGACCAGCGTCGCCCTGACCGCGGGTCGCTGGATGGCGGCGATGTTCCCGATCGTGATGGTGGTGTCCAACGTCGCGATGGTGGGCGTCCTATGGTTCGGCGGCCACCGCGTCAACGACGGGCACATGCAGATCGGCTCACTCACCGCCTACATCTCCTACGTCATGCAGATCGTGATGTCGGTGATGATGTCGACCTTCATGCTGATGATGGTGCCGCGCTCGTCGGTCTGTGCGCGCCGGGTGATGGAGGTGCTCCACACCGACAGCTCCGTGAAGCCGGCGGAGAGCCCCCGCACCAGCTTGCGCGAGGTCGGCACGCTCCGCTTCGACAACGTCCGGTTCGAGTACCCCGGTGCTGCCGAGCCGGTGCTGCGCGACGTCTCCTTCGAGGCCAGCCCGGGGCAGACCATCGCGCTCATCGGCTCCACCGGAGCGGGCAAGACCACCACCGTCAACCTGGTCCCGCGCCTCTTCGACGTCACCGGCGGCAGCGTGGCCGTGGGCGGGGTCGACGTCCGCGAGCTCGACGAGGAGGTGCTCTGGTCGCGCTTGGGCCTCATTCCGCAGAAGGCGTTCCTCTTCACGGGCACGATCGCGTCGAACCTGCGGTACGGCAAGCCTGACGCCACCGACGAGGAGCTGTGGGAGGCGCTGGAGATCGCGCAGGCCCGCGACTTCGTCTCCGCCCTCCCCGACGGGCTCGAGTCCAGCGTGAGCCAGGGCGGCACCAACTTCAGCGGCGGCCAGCGCCAGCGCCTAGCCATCGCCCGCGCTGTGGTTCGCCGACCGGAGATCTACCTGTTCGACGACTCCTTCTCCGCGCTCGACCTCGCCACCGACGCGCGCCTGCGTGCGGCACTCCGGCCGGTCACCCGCGACGCCACCGTGGTGATCGTCGCCCAACGGGTCTCGACCATCCGCGACGCCGACCTGATCCTCGTGCTCGAGGACGGCGTCGTCGTCGGTCGCGGGCGCCATGAGGAGCTGCTCGACGCGTGCGAGACCTACCAGGAGATCGTTCGATCCCAGCTCCGAGCGGAGGAGGCGGCATGAGCGCCGTGCAGAGGCCGGCACCCGCGCAGGGCCGCATGAAGGAGACCGAGCGCATCGTCCAGGGACCCGGTCCCGGACGCGGGCCCTTCGGCGGCGGCATGGTGGGTCAGAAGGCGAACACCTTCAAGCCGTCGGCCAAGCGGCTCCTGGGCACGATGCGCCCGGAGCGCTTCAAGGTCTACGCCATCGTCACGCTCGCGCTGTGCAGCGTGGTGCTGATGTCCTTCGGTCCCAAGATCCTGGGAGACGCCACCGACCACATCCTCGGCGGAATCCTCGGCCGCGCCGAGGCGCACGGCTATCACGTGCCGGACAAGCTGGCCAAGTCCACGCATCTGACCAACGGCATCGACTTCACCGCGGTGCGCAACGTCCTCCTGGTGGCGCTGGCCGTCTATGTCGCGGCGTCCCTGCTGAGCTTCCTGCAGGGCTACGTGCTCAACGGCGTCGTGCAGTCCGCCATCTCGCGCATGCGTAGCGATGTCGAGGACAAGGTCAACCGGCTGCCGCTGAGCTACTTCGACTCGCAGCCGCGCGGTGAGCTGCTGAGCCGGGTCACCAACGACATCGACAACATCAGCCAGACACTGCAGCAGACGATGAGCCAGCTGCTCACCAGCCTGCTGTCCGTGGTGGCCGTGCTCGCGATGATGATCTGGATCTCGCCGCTGCTGGCTCTGGTCGCGCTGGTCACGGTCCCGCTGTCGATCGTGGTGACCAAGCAGGTGATGAGCCGCTCCCAGGGGCGGTTCATCGAGCAGTGGCGCCGGACCGGTCG
>JBQCJL010000218.1:0-8786 GCA_051952795.1 Marmoricola sp. | reverse complement strand
GTCGCAGTCGTCGATCGCGGACTTCGCGGCCCGCTGGGACGGGCGTCTCGATCTGCTCATCAACAACGCCGGCGTCATGCAGCCACCGACCTACCGCACCACGGAGGACGGGCACGAGCTGATGTTCGGAACCAATCACCTCGGGCACTACGCGCTCACCGCCCGGCTGCTCCCGGCGCTGCTGAAGGCCTCCGCCCCGCGCGTGGTCACCGTCGCGTCCATCGCGCATCACGGCGGCGACGAGCGCGTCGTCGAGGGCAACCCCCGGCCGTACTACAAGCCGGGGCGCGACTACGCCCAGAGCAAGCTGGCCAACGTTCTCTTCGCCCTCGAGCTGCACCGTCGAGCACAGGCGAGCGGCTCCAAGCTGGTCAGCACGGCCGCCCACCCGGGCGTCGCCGCCACGCATCTGGTCGCATCCTCGGACGGGATGGGAACCAACCGCCTCATCCGCCTGGTCGCGCCGCCGGTCCTCCCGCTGATCTTCCAGTCGGCGGAGAACGGCGCGAATCCCTCCCTGTTCGCGGCGACAGTCGCGGAGCCGGGCTCGTACACGGGTCCCCAGCGGATGCGCGAATCGCGCGGCCCGATCGGACCGGCGAAGCTCAGCAGGCATGCCCAGGATCCCGAGCTCGCCAAGCGCCTGTGGGCGCGGACCGAGGAGCTCACCGGGTTGACCCTGGCCGTCTGAGGGTCTCAGCCGAGGGCGAGTATCAGGTCCAGTACGGCGGCCGGATCGTTCAGCCGGTCGCCGAAGAGCTCGCGGATCTGACCCATGCGGTAGCGCACGGTCTGGGGGTGCACGAAGAGCAACTGGGCGACGTCGTCACGGCGGCCTTGGCAGAGCAACCAGGCCCGGAGCGTCTCCTCGAGCTTCTCCCGCGTCTGGGGCCGCAGATCATCGAGCGGTGCGAGCGCCCGACGCCGCAGATCCCGCCGCACCGCGGGCTCACTCTCCAACAGCAGCTCCGCCAGGTGGTCATCGGCGTCGACGAACGCTCCGTCCTCCCGCAGATCGGCCGCGCGAAGAGCCACCGCGAAGGACTCGGCCACGCTCAGCCATGGCCGCGCCGGGCCCAGTGCCACCGGCAGCGACTGGAGACCACGGCGCAGCTCCCCGCGGTCCGCGTCCGGCACCACGACCACCACCAGGTCGTCGGGCAGTCCGGGCAGATCCTCGGTGACCACCAGTGCTCGCGACCCGAACCGGCCCAACGCCATCAGGCACGCCCGGACCTCCGAGGGCGCCACGACGAGCGCCGTCAGCGTCGCCGGTTCCGGCCATTCCGCACGTCGGGCCGCGGTGGCGATCGCATCGGCCGGAGCGTCGGTCAACAACAGCCGGGCGAGGCGCTCGCGGAGACGCTCCGCCACGCGACCGGTCGTCTCCAGCTCGTCGTTGTGCCCTGCCACGCTCAGCGCGGAAAGCTCGTCGATGTAGGCGAAGACCCCGTCGGCGAAGACCGCCATCTGCTCGGCCGAGAGGCCGGCGGCGATCCCGGCATCCGAGAGGGCGAGCCACGCGACCCGGGTGCCCACGCGGTAGGCCGAGAGCAACGCGTCCGTCGTTCGTCCCGAGCGGGCCTCACCGCGGCCCAGGTCGTAGGAGCCCTGGCGGACCGCATCGGCGGCCGCGGACGGCTCTCCGGTCGCATGCCGGGCCAGCCGGTCCAGGAAGCCCTCGAGCGCCAGTGCGACGGCGGCCTGGATGGTCTCGCCCATCGGCCCCGAGAAGGCACGCCGGTACGGGGGCACCTCGGAGACGACCGCCGCGACGACCTCCGCGGAGACCTCCGGCAGGTGCCTTTTCATCGCGGCGATCGCCGACGGTGAGAGCCGCGGTTCCGATGTCTTGGCCATGCGTCCCTTTGTTCGTATCGAACAATTAGTCGGAGAAGATTCACGTCATGCGGTCATGAGTTTATCCCCTCGATCAGGGATCGTGGACTTCATGAGCACGTTGACGACGCAACCGGCGCCGCCGAGGGAACTCAGGCATCGCCTCACCCGGCTGGTCGAGGCGGCGACGACTCCCCTCCTGCCGGCTGACTACCTCGACCTGTTCGCGCCCCTGCGCAGCGGCGCCGACCTCCGCGCACGCGTGGTCTCGGTCCACGCCGAGACCGCGGATGCGGCCACGCTGGTGCTCAAGCCCGGCGCCGACTGGGCCGGGCACGTCCCGGGCCAGTTCATCCGGATCGGCGTGGACGTCGACGGTGTGCGGCAGTGGCGGGCTTACTCCCTGACCCACGGTCCCCGTCGTGACGGCAACATCTCGATCACCGTCAAGGCGGTGCCGGGTGGTCTGGTCAGCAACCACCTCGTGCACCGCTGCCGGCCCGGCACGCTGGTCCATCTCGAGCCGGCCGCCGGCGAGTTCGTGCTGCCCACCGACCCGAGCAAGCTGCTCTTCGTCACGGCCGGGTCGGGCATCACGCCGGTGATCGGGATGTTGCGCAATCTGTTCCCCGTGACCGACTCCGGCGTCGTCACCAACAGTGGTCACGACATCGTCGTTCTGCACGTGGCTCCCACGCGATCGGCGTCCATCTTCATTCAGAACCTCGAGGAGCTCGGCGCCTCAGGCGCGATCCGCCTGATCGATCGCTACGACGACCAGCACGGCGTCCTCGACGTCCACGAGCTCGACGCTCTCGTTCCGGATCTTGCCGAGCGGATCACGTTCGCCTGTGGCCCGGCCGGGCTGCTCGACGCACTCGCGCAGCATCACGACGACCGGGGGCTGCCGCTGCAGACCGAGCAGTTCCGGCCGACCTTCGTCGAGGCCGGCGAGGGCGGAAGCGTCACCTTCGCATCCGGCGCCACCGTGGAGGCCGACGGCGCGACGGCCCTGCTCGATGCCGGCGAGGCAGCCGGCGTGCTCATGCCGAGCGGGTGCCGGATGGGCGTCTGCTTCGGCTGCGTGATCCCGCTGAGGGAGGGCGCCGTGCGCGACCTGCGCAACGGCGCCATCACCACCGCCATTCCGGGCGAGACCGACCCCGGGGGCGTCCCGATCCAGACCTGCATCTCGGCCGCTGCCGGGCCGTGCCACCTCGACATCTGATCTCGATCCACCGCTACGCGGCGCTCGATCAACGAAAGGCAGTCATGACCACCATCACCAAGCTCCCCGTTTCCCCGATCGACCACCTCACCACCGATGACATCGAGGAGATCGGGCGTCGCCTGGACGCCATCCGCCAGTCGGTGCTCGACACCCGGGGCGAGGCGGACGCTCGCTACATCCGCAAGATCGTCGACGTTCAGCGCAAGCTCGAGCTCGGCAGCCGAGGGGTGCTGCTCCTCTCGCTCTTCCCGCCCGCATGGTTTCTGGGGACCGCGGGGCTGACGATCGCCAAGATCCTCGAGAACATGGAGATCGGGCACAACGTCATGCACGGGCAGTGGGACTGGATGCGCGACCCGAAGATCCACTCGACCACCTGGGAGTGGGACAACGCCTCGACGGCCGAGGCTTGGAAGCACAGCCACAACGAGCTGCACCACACCTACACGAACATCATCGGCAAGGACAACGACCTCGGCTACGGCATCATGCGCGTGGACGAGGATCAGCGCTGGCACCCCTTCTATCTGGCGCAGCCGTTGTGGAACCTCATCAACGCGTGCTTCTTCGAGTACGGGATCGCGGCCTACGACCTCGAGCTCGGCAAGAACCTCAAGGTTCCGAAGGAGAAGCGCAGCCAGGCCTTCAAGGACAACGCTCGCAAGACCCTGGCGAAGATCCGTCGCCAGGCGACCAAGGACTACGTCGTGCACCCGCTCATCGCGCTGCCATTCGGGGCGACCCTGCCGACGCTCGCCGCGAACTTCATCGCCAACCTGGGTCGCAACCTGTGGAGCCACTCGGTGATCATGTGCGGTCACTTCCCGGAGGGCGTGGCCACGTTCGAGAAGAAGGCGATCCCGGAGCGGGAGACCCGCGGCGAGTGGTACGTCCGCCAGATGTTGGGCTCCGCCAACATCTCGGGCGGGGCGGCCACGCACATGATGACGGGCAATCTGTCCTTCCAGATCGAGCACCACCTGTTCCCGGACCTGCCCAGCAACCGGTACGCGGAGGTCGCACCCCAGGTGCGGGCGCTCTTCGACGAGTACCAGCTCCCCTACGTCACCGGACCGCTGCCCAAGCAGGTCGCCTCGGCGTGGATGAAGGTCGTCCGACTGTCGCTGCCCAACAACTTCTTCGCCGACGTTCCGGGCAACGTGGTCAAGCTCAGCACCAAGAAGGGGCGCCGAGAGCTGCGTCAGGCCGCCTGAGTCAGATCCCGGATCGCGCCGACGATCACGGCAACGACCGGGATCGCGATCGGGGCCAGCATGAAGGCCAGGGTCGGCAGGAACGCTTGCAGGAACTGGGCCATCTCAGGTCCTCTCGGGTCGGGTGAACGGGCTGTTCCTACCGTCACCCCCGGCCGTAGCAGGCCGCTCGTGCGTCTCTCCCAAACTTCTCGACCCAGCTTGTGCGACGGGGCCAAGACCCGGTTTGGCCGATAGTTAGGTTTGCCTTACCTTAGTCACCATGCGCTGGAGCGATGCCGTCCCGAACCTGGTGATCGGATTGCGCGAGGGCCTCGAGATGGGGCTGGTCGTCACGATCCTGTTGGCGGCGATCCGCAAGATCGCCGGTCCGGCTGAGCAGCGTGGCGCTGCGCGGCCCCTCTGGCTCGGCGTAGTCGCCGCGCTCGGGCTCTCCCTCAGCTTCGGTGCCATCCTGACGTTCTCTACGGCCGAGCTCTCCAGCAAGGCTCAGGCCGCCGTCGGAGGAGTGCTGAGCCTCCTCGCGGTGGGGCTGGTGACGGCCATGATCTTCTGGATGCGCCGCACCGCAGCGGGCCTCAGCGCCCAGCTGCGCGGCGAGGTCGAGCGGGCGCTCACCCTCGGAGCCGGTGCCTTGGCACTGACCGCGTTCCTCGCGGTGGCGCGGGAGGGCCTCGAGACCACGCTCTTCCTCTGGACTGCCGTCACGGCCTCGGGGGACACCGGCGCCCCGCTGACGGGCGGTGCGATCGGACTCGCCATCGCGGCGGTGCTCTGCTGGCTGCTGTACCGCCGGGCGATCCACTTCAACCTCGGCACCTTCTTCAACCGCACGGCGATCCTGCTGATCGTCATCGCCGCGGGCATCCTGGCCTACGGCTTCGGGGACCTGCAGGAGTCGGGGCTGATCCCCGGCTACGACTGGACGGCCTTCGACCTCACGGCCCATCTGAGCCCGACGACCTGGTGGGTCTCGATCGTCGGGGGACTCACCAACCTCACACCACGGATGACGGTGCTCCAGGTGGTGAGCTGGCTGCTGTACCTCGGGCTGGTGCTCTACGCGTTCCTACGGGCGGGACGTCCGGTGACGGAGGGTCGCGACGGGCCGACTCCGGCGCCCGGCCCGGCGTACCGCGACCTCGTCGTACGCCGCCCAGCCCTCGCCGCGGGCGCCCTGCTCGCGGTCCCCGCTGTGGTCGCCGCAGTGGTGATCGTCGCGCTGCCCTCGGCCGATGCGGACGCGTCCATCACCGTGACCGCCGATGCGTGCGCTCCCGAATGGACCTCCGCGCACACCGGCACCCAGACGCTCGCGGTCACCAACAAGGCGGGGATGTCGGGCGAGGTCATGCTGGTCGACGCGAACGGCGGCATCGCCGGTGAGATCGAGACGCTCGGCCCCGGCACCACTGCCAACGTGGTGGCCACGCTCGGCAGCACGCCGTATCACTTCAAGTGCCTCTGGTCGAACGGCGACCTGGTGAAGTCGGCGGACGTCACCCCGACCGGACGCGCCGTCTCCACACCCCTGGCCGTGAAGCCCGCGAGCATCGCCGAGCTGGCTCCCGCCGCCGAGGCCTACGTCGCCTACGCCGATGCCCAGCTCGGGCGCCTCGAGGTCTCCGTCGCCCGGCTCCGCACCGCGTTGTCCGCAGGCGATCTCATCACCGCGCGCACGAGGTGGCTCGACGCCCAGCTCGCGTGGGAGCGCGTGGGGGCCTCCTACAACAGCTTCGGTGAACCGGGGGTGGCGATCGACGGCTTCCCCGGCGGCCTGCCGGGCGGTGTCGAGGATCCGAGGTTCACCGGTCTGCATCGCATCGAGTACGGCCTGTTCCACGGTCAGAGTCCGGCATCCCTGGTCCGGACGGCCGACCGGTTAGGCGCCGACGTCCGGTCGTTGCGCAAGCAGATCGGCGAGGTCACGGGCGATCCGGTGGACCTCACCCTGCGGGCGCACGAGATCCTCGAGGACGCGCAGCGCGACCACCTCAGCGGAGTGGACGACTTCGGCGGCGGGGCCGCCTTTGCGATGACGTGGGCCGACCTTCAGGTGACCCGGACGGTCTGGGCGCAGCTGGCAACCCCGATCAAGGCGCGGAGCTCCGCTCTCTACCGACGAGCGATGAGTGCGTTCGACCAGCTCGACAAGACCCTGGTCGCGGTTCGCGTGCAGGGCCGGTGGCTGCGTCCTGCGCAGGCATCCGTGATGCAGCGCGCCCAGATCAATGCAGCCCTCAGCGAGGCCCTGGAGGTCGCTGCGGAGGAACCGGGCCTGCTCGAGGTGCCGAAAGGGGCAGTGCAGTGAGCATCAGCCGTCGTGGATTCATCAAGGGAACCGCTGCGGGCGCGGCCGGGACCGCCCTGGCGGGTGGCCTGGTGGTGGGAGGCGCACGCGCCGACGACAAGGAGTCCGGCAACGCCGGAGTCAGCACAGGCGCGAACGACGCCTACCCGTTCGAGGCACGGAACCAGTCGGGCATCCTGACGCCGCCGCCGTCGGAGAAGCAGGCCGCGCTCACCTTCGCCTCGTTCACCGTCACTGCCGGCACCAAGGCGGAACTGGCGGCACTGCTCAAGACGATCACCGAGCGGGCGCGCTTCCTGACCCAAGGGGGCACCCCGCCCCACCTCGGCGTCAACCAGCCACCCAGCGACAGCGACGTCCTCGGCCCCGAGGTGCCGCCCGACGGCCTCACCATCACCGTGGGCTTCGGTGCCTCGCTCTTCGACGCGCGGTTCGGCCTGGCGTCGAAGCGGCCCCGGCACCTCACGCCCATGCGGGTCTTCCCCGACGACGCGATCGAGGACGCGTGGCGTGACGGTGACCTGTCGCTCCAGATCTGCGCCCACCACCGCGACACCACCCACCACGCGCTGCGGGACATTGCGAAGCACACCCGTGGCGGCATGCAGATGCTCTGGAAGATCGAGGGCTACGGCGCGCCGCCGCGTCCGTCGGGCTCGGGGCGCAACCTCCTCGGATTCAAGGACGGGACCGCGAATCCCGTCGGCTCCACCGCCGATTCCCTCATCTGGGTCGATGACACGAGCGAGCCCGCCTGGGCCCTCGGTGGCAGCTACCAGGTAGTCCGGCTGATCCGCATGTTCGTGGAGTTCTGGGATCGCGTGTCCATCGCGGAGCAGGAGGGCATGTTCGGTCGTCGTCGCGACAGCGGCGCTCCGCTCGACGGCAACGCCGAGTTCGATACGCCGGACTTCGCTGCGGATCCGAAGGGCGACGTGATCCCGCTCGACTCCCACATCCGGCTGGCGAACCCGCGGACGAAGGCGACCGCCAACCAGCGTCTCGTCCGCCGCAGCTACAACTACGACCTGGGCGTCGACCTCAACGGCAACCTGCAGGCCGGACACGTCTTCCTCTGCTATCAGCAGGACGTGAAGCGACAGTTCGAGACGGTGCAGGAGCGTCTGGTCGGCGAGCCGCTCATCGACTACGTGCAGCCCTTCGGCGGTGGCTACTTCTTCGTGCCACCCGGTGTCCGCGGCGCGGATGACTGGTTCGGTCGAGCGCTCCTGACCTGATGTCCGGCCTGATGCCTCAGGGGTGGGTGAAGAACATCCGAGCGCTGTCGGCGTTCCCACCGACACAGGTCACCCACGAGGCGCCGACCGTGCACACGATGTTGTCGTAGGCCTGGTGGGTGGCCGGACTGGTCGCCGTGACCTTGACCTGCTGACCCTGCGCCTCGTTCAACCCGCCGGCATCGACGAACGACTGGTAGACCGCCTGGACGAACCCGCAGGAGGTCTCCGATCCGATCGTGCCGAAGGCGCCCCCACTGCCCACCGATCCGGGACACCGGGTGCCTCCGGCGGGCAGTGCGGCCGCAGTGGGCGAGGACCCGTCGGATGCACCCGTCGGCGACACCCCGGCGCCCGGCGTCGCGTGACTGGTGGGCGTGGGGCGGCCGGAGCTGTTGCTCGATCCGAGCACGAGCGCCAACCCGATGCCGACCAGCCCGATCACCACCAGCACCGCGGCGAGCACGTACACGGCGGTGTTGGAGGGTCGCGCCACCACGGGCGCGGGCGCACCGTCCGCCGGCAGCATCTCCACCAGCGGCGCCTCGGTCCGCACGTCGACCGGGGGCGCGTCGACGAGCGTGGGTGCGTCATAGGGCGTCATCGAGGCGCCGCACTGGCGGCAGAAGGCGACGGTGCCGTCGACCTCGTGGCCATTGGGGCAGAAAGGCATGCGAGACCTCCGATCAAAAGCGCGAAGGGCCCCGGGAGATCCCCGAGGCCCTGTCATGTGCGTGCGCGAGGGGGGAGTTGAACCCCCACGCCCTGTCGGGCACACGGACCTGAACCGTGCGCGTCTGCCTATTCCGCCACTCGCGCTTGAAGCGGGCCCAGGCTATCCCACTTGCTGCGAGGGGCCCAAACCGGGGCGGTCACCGGTGCGTTGTCGTGCCCGGGAGCCCGTTACGATCGTCGGGAGCGCCGGGGCCGCCGGTGATGCTTGCCATGCAAGG
>JBQCJL010000217.1:0-2518 GCA_051952795.1 Marmoricola sp. | reverse complement strand
GCCGCCTGGCCTGCAACGCCCTGATCATCCCCGCGGTCCTCGGTGGGAAGTCCGAGATCCTCGACATGGGCCGAGCGCGCCGTCTCTTCACCCCAGCCCAACGCCGAGCCATGGCCCTACGCGACCAGACCTGCCGCGCCGACGGCTGCACCATCCCCGCCGCCTGGTGCGAAGCCCACCACTTCAACAAACCTTGGAGCCGAGGAGGCCGCACCGACCTCACCCACGGCAAGCTCCTCTGCCCCTGGCACCACCAACGCGCCCACGACACCCGCTACCTCGTCGACGAGCTACCCAACGGCGACGTCCGCTTCACCAGACGCAGATAGAGGAACCCGGGCCTCTTGACTCCCGCGCCATATTGATGTCCCATGTAATGGACATGAATACGACACGGACCTACGACAACAGCTCACGAGCCGCCGCGAGTGCAGCGACACGTACGCGAATGCTGGACGCTGCCTTGGAGCTTGGACGAATCCATCGGCTCGCCGACATCCCGCTGGAGCGCATCGCGACCGAGGCGGGCGTGACGGTGAAGACGCTGCTGCGGCATTTCGGGAGCCGTGCGGAGCTGTTCGAGGCCGCCTCGCGCGAGGCACGCGCCCGCATCGGCCAGCAGCGCAGTCTGTCCGACGGATCGGTCGAAGAGGCGATGCGTGTGCTCCTCGATCACTACGAGGAGGACGGCGATGTGGCGCTGTTGTTCCTCTCGCAGGAGCGCGACGATCCCATCGCCGCCGAGATCACCAGCAAGGGCAGGAAGCTCCACCGCGCCTGGGTCAGTGACGCGTTCGCCGACCATCTGCACAGTCGCCCGACATCGGAGAGTCGCGAGGCCGTCCTCGATCTGCTGGTCGTCGCGACGGACGTCTACACCTGGAAGCTCCTCCGGCGCGACCGACGGCTCAGCCGAGCGCGGACCGAGGAACGCATGACCACGCTTGTTCGCGCCGTTCTCGACAACCCAAGGGAGAAGAAGCCATGACCAGCATCGTGTTCGCCACCTGGGACGGCGGCGGCAATGTTCCACCCCTCCTCGCCCTCGCGAACGAACTCCGAGCCCGCGGCCACTCCGTCACGGTGACGGGCCACCCCGCCCAGGCGGCCTCGGTCGAGGCAGCCGGCCTTCCCTTCGTCGCCTATCGGGACGCGCGGCCGTTCGTGGGCGCCGCCGGCGGCAACCCGCTGGCACTGGCCGCGATGTGGGCGGACCCCGCGATGGCCGAGCAGGTGGCTGCCCTGGAGGCCGACGTGTTCGTCGTGGACTGCCTGCTGTTCGGCGTCATGAAGGCGCTCTCCGATGCTGGACGGCCGTACGTCGCGCTCGAGCACATGTACGACTCGCAGCTGGTCTCGCTCGCGGCAAAGAGCCCGCTCGCGCTAGCGCTGCGCCTGCGCGGGTTGCGGCCCATGCGTCTGCTCGAGGGCGCCCGGGCACGCATCGTGGCCACTCTGCCCGAGCTCGATCCGGTCAGCGGTCCGACCATCGTCCAGACCGGGCCCTTCGTGTCGGGGCGCGCGAGCAGCGCGAGCGAGCCCACCATCCTGCTGAGCCTGAGCACGTTCGGCTATCCGCGCATGGAACGAGCTTGGCAGCGGGCGCTCGACGCGGTGGCTCCCCTGCCCGCCAAGGTGATCGCCACGACGGGGCCGGCGATCGATCCCGCCAGGCTGAGGATCGGGGCGGACGTCGAGGTCCACCGTTGGCTGCCGCATGCGGAGGTGATGCCTCGGGTCTCCCTGGTGCTCGGTCACGGCGGCCACTCGACCACCATGCTCGCCCTTGCTCACGACCTTCCGCTGGTCGTGATGCCGGCTTTCAAGCTTGGAGATCAACCTCGGGTCGCCGCGAGCGTCGCCGAGGCGGGGGCCGGGGTCGCGCTGCCTGGCTCCGCCAGCGTCGAGCGGCTGCGCGAGGCGGTCGACGCGGTCTTGACCGACTCGAGCTACCGGACTCAGGCCGTGCGACTGGGAGGGCGGATCCGGGAGTCCGCCGGGATCAGCGGCGCCGCAGACTGCGTGGAGTCCCTGACTCCTGCTGGCGCGCCCAAGTCCTAGCGTTCGCTACCCGGGGTCCTAGCGTTCGCTACCCGGGTCCTAGCGTTCGCTACCCGCGCACGAGTCCGTCGTCGATCATCTGCTGGAAGTGCTCGACCACCGATTCCTCCGCGGGCCGGAATGTGATGCCGAGCTCCTGGGTCGTTCGTGAGCTGTCGAAGCGCAGCGGATAGCCGACGTTGCGGTCGATGAACTTGCGGGTCTGACCTGCGAGCGGAGCCAGCGCCCACACGGCCAGCTTCGGCACCTCGATGAGCGGGAAGGTCGGCCGGTAGCCGAAGTGGCGGCGCAGTACCTTGCCGATGTCGAGCATGCTCATCGTCTCGGCGTTGGTGAGATACCTGCCCTTCGCCTCGGGCGTGTAGCCGGCGGCGATGTGCGCCCGCGCGACGTCGCGCACGTCCACCACACCCATCTCGAGGTGCGGCGCGCCGGTCGCCAGGGAGAAGTCGGTGAA
>JBQCJL010000216.1:0-7005 GCA_051952795.1 Marmoricola sp. | reverse complement strand
GAGAAGTACCACGGGCGGGATGCCTCGCTCGTGGAGTGGGTCATCTTCGAAGAGGAGTACTACCGCGCTGGAGCACCGGGACGCGTGTCGCAGAACGGCATCTTCCTGCTGTCGCCCTCGATCTACGAATACGGCACCGCCGAGCAGCAGGACCGCTACCTTCCCGCAATGGCCACCGGCGAGCAGATCTGGGCGCAGGCCTGGTCGGAGCCTGAGGCCGGCTCCGATCTGGCGTCGCTGCGCTCGACCGCGACGCGGGACGAGGCTCGGGGCGGCTGGGTGCTGAACGGCCAGAAGACGTGGTCCTCCCGCGCGACCTATGCGCACCAGGGCTTCGGACTGTTCCGTAGCGATCCGCAATCGCAGCGCCATCATGGGCTCACCTACTTCCTCTTCCCTCTGGACGCCGCGGGCCTCACGGTCCGGCCGATCCCCCAGCTCGACGGCGAGCCCGGCTTCGCGGAGCTGTTCTTCGACGACGTCTTCGTGCCGGACGCCGACGTGCTCGGCGAACCCGGCCAGGGCTGGGCCGTGGCGATGAGCACGGCGGGGAACGAGCGCGGGCTGTCGTTGCGGTCGCCCGGCAGGTTCTGTGCGGCGGCCGAGCGCCTGGTGCAGGCCTGGTGGGCGGCCGGCGCGCCGGCGCACCTGCGCGACGGCGTCGTCGCGGCGTGGCTCGGCTCGGAGGCCTACCGGCTGTACACCTGGGGCACGGTCTCCCGCCTGGCCGCCGGCGGTCAGATCGGCTACGCGGGCTCGGTGAACAAGGTGTTCTGGTCCGATCTCGACATCGCACTGCACGAGACGGGTCTCGAGCTGCGTGGCGAGGTGGGCGAGTACCGCGAGGACCGCTTCATGGACGGCTACCTGTTCTCCTTGGCCGGACCGATCTACGCCGGCACCAACGAGGTGCAGAAGAACGTCATCGCCGAGCGAATCCTCGGCCTGCCGCGAGAGGCCAAGGGCTGAGTGATGGACTTCCGACTCACCGATGAGCAGGTCGGTTTCGGCGACGCCATCACAGACCTGATGCGCGCCGCGGACTCGGTCGCCGTCGCACGATCCTGGGCGGCTGGCGATACCGCCCCCGGGTTGGCCCTCTGGAAGCGCCTGGCGGATCTGGGCCTGACCGCCCTGGTGGCTCCCGAGGAGCAGGGCGGCCTCGGCGGCACCCTCGTCGACCTTGTCGTCGCCTTCGAGGCCCTCGGCCACGAGCTCGCAGTGGGTCCGTGGATCGAGTCGGCAGCGCTGCTCCCCCAGGTCGACGGCGCCATGGTCACCGCCGCGGTGCCCGGGCTGTCCCCGTACGCGGTCGACGCCGACGTCGCTCGGCTCGCCTCCGGCAGCGCCGGCGACGTGCACCCGTCGGTCGACACGACGCGCCGCCTGACCGAGGTGGAGGGCGCCGACGACCTCGACGCCGATGCCGTCGACCGGGCGATCCTGGCCTGCGCAGCAGAGCTCCTCGGCGCGGGCGAGAGGCTGCTCGAGGAGTCCGTCGACTATGCGAAGCAGCGCGCGCAGTACGGGCGATTGATCGGCTCGTACCAGGCCATCAAGCACCAGCTGGCGGAGGTTCGCATCGCCCTCGATTTTGCTCGGCCGCTCGTCTACGGCGCAGCTCTCGGCGAGGCGCCCGTCTCCGCAGCCAAGCTCGCGGCGTCCGAGGCGGCGTACCACGCTGCGCGGGTCGGACTGCAGGTGCACGGAGCGATCGGCTACACCGCCGAATGCGACCTCGGCCTCTGGATCCTGCGCGTGCGGGCACTCGTCTCCGCGTGGGGCACGCCATCCTTCCACCGCGCACGTCTGGGCGAGATGCTGGCGGGGGCCTGATGGACTTCGCGCGCACCGAGGAGCAGAACGAGCTCGCCTCGACGGTCCGATCGCTGCTGACCAAACGTGCCGACAGCGCCAAGGTCCGCGCGGCCCTGTCCTCGGACAGGGGCTACGACGTCGACCTGTGGACGGCCCTCGTCGAGCAGATCGGCGTGGCGGCACTGCCGGTTCCCGAAGAGTTCGACGGCGTCGGTGCCTCGCTCGTCGAGACCGCGATCGTGCTCGAGGAGCTCGGGTACTTCCTCGCTCCGACACCGCTCCTGGCGTCCGCACTCCAGGTCGCCGCTGCCCTGCTCTCGGGGCCCGCCGGGGACCGACTCTCCGTCCTGGCCGCGGGCGAAGTCCCTCCGTTCTCCCTCGGCGAGGTCGTCCTGGAGCCGATCGAGCGCGTCGCCTCGATGGACCAGACACTGCGTCTGGGGCGCGGCGACGGGGAGCCGCTGAGTCCGGAGCTCCACGCCATCGCCGCGGCGCTCGTCAGCGCCCTGCAGGTCGGTGTGATGCAGCGTGCGCTCGACATGACCGTCGCCTACAGCAAGGAGCGGGTCCAGTTCGGCCGACCGATCGGGTCGTTCCAGGCTCTCAAGCACCGGATGGCGGACATGCTCGTCCTCGTCGAGGCGGGGCGCTCGGCCAGCTGGGCCGCGACCTACGCCGCTGCCGCTCATGTCATCGCTCAGGACGATGTGACCCGTGCCACGCTGCTCCGCGAGGCAGCAGTCGCACGACGGTGGTGCAACGAGGCGAGCGCGAAGATCGCCTCGGAGACCATCCAGCTCCACGGCGGGATCGCGATCACGTGGGAGCACGATGCGCACCTGGTGTTCAAGAGCATCCACGCGTTGGCACACCTGCTCTGACCGCGTTCGCGGCACTCGATAATCTCGTGCCATGCGTACAGCCAAGGACTTCTTCGCTCCCCTCGCGGTCGGCGCTCCGGCGCCGCTGCGCGAGATTCCCGCCCGCCCCAGCCGGGCCATCCACTTCTTCGACCCCGGCAACGAGAAGATGGCGGCCAAGGTTCCGGACATGGTGGGCACCGTCGACGTCCTCCTCGGCAACCTGGAGGACGCGGTCAAGGCGGAGAACAAGGAGATCTCCCGCGCGGGTCTCGTCAAGGTGGGTCAGAGCGTCGACTTCGGGCCGACCCAGTTCTGGACCCGGATCAACGCGCTCGACAGCCCCTGGGTCCTGGACGACCTGACCACGCTGATCCCCGCGATCGGCGACAAGCTCGACGTCATCATGGTGCCGAAGGTCCAGGGCGCCGAGGACATCCACTACATCGACCGGATCCTCGCGCAGCTCGAGGCGAAGGCCGGCATCACCAAGCCCCTCCAGGTCCACGCCATCCTCGAGACCGCACGCGGGGTCGCGAACATCGAGGAGATCTGCGCCGCCAGCCCGCGCATGCAGGGTCTCTCGCTCGGTCCCGCGGACCTCGCTGCGGACCGTCGGATGAAGACCACCCGCGTCGGTGGCGGCCACCCCGGCTACCTGGTCCGTCAGGACCCGGAGCGAGGCGAGGACGGAGCACCCCTGTACGACGGTCCACGCTCGACCTACCAGCAGGACCTGTGGCATTACACGATCGCGCGCATGGTCGACGCGTGCGCGATGCACGGCATCTTCCCGTACTACGGGCCGTTCGGCGACATCAAGGACACGGTGGCCTGCGAGGACCAGTTCCGTAACGCCTTCCTGCTCGGGTGCGTGGGCGCCTGGTCCCTGCACCCGGTCCAGATCAAGATCGCCAACAAGGTCTTCTCGCCCAGCGTCGAGGACGTCAAGCACGCCCGTCGCGTCATCCAGGCGATGGGCGACGGCACCGGAGCGGTCATGCTGGACGGCAAGATGGAGGACGACGCCTCGGTCAAGCAGTGCAAGGTGATGGTCGCCCTCGCCGAGCAGCTCGCCGCGATCGATCCCGACCTGAAGGCGCTCTACGACACCATCGAGGTTGCGTGATGACCGAGTTCAAGCCACTCCGCTCCGTCCTGTACATGCCCAGCTCCAACGAGCGGGCCCTGGAGAAGGCGAAGAGCCTTCCCGCCGACGCCATCATCTTCGATCTGGAGGATGCGGTCGCCCCCGACGCCAAGGTCGAGGCCCGAGGCAAGGCCGCCGCGGCGGTGCAGTCAGGCGAGTACGGCAAGCGGCACCTGATCATCCGCGTCAACGGCATCGGCACGGAGTGGCACGCCGAGGACATCAAGGCCGCTGCCGCGGCGGGACCCGACGTCATCCTGGTCCCCAAGGTCAACTCCGCCGAGGAGGTGCTCGAGCTGGTCGATGCCCTCGCGGCAGCGGGCGCTCCGGAGAAGACCACCTTGTGGGCGATGGTCGAGACGCCCATCGGAATGCTGAACGCCCTGTCGATCGCGACGGCCTCCGAACGTCTCACCGGCTTCGTCATGGGCACCAACGATCTGGTCAAGGAGCTCTACGCCGAGCACGTTCCGGGCCGTCAGCCGGTGATCACCGGCCTCGGCTTGGCGCTGCTGGCCGCGCGGGCCGCCGGGATCGTGATCATCGACGGCGTCTACAACGACGTCAAGAACATCGAGGGCTTCCTCGCCGAGGTCGAACAGGGCCGTCAGATGGGCTTCGACGGCAAGACCCTGATCCACCCCGGTCAGGTCGACGGCGCCAACGAGGGCTTCGCTCCCTCGGCCCAAGCCGTCGAGGACGCTCGGGGGCTGATCGAGGCTTTCGAGTCCTCGACCGGTGGTGTCGTCACCTACAACGGCAAGATGGTGGAGAACCTGCACGTCGAGTCCGCCAAGCGCACGCTCGCCATCAACGACGCCATCCTCGCCCTGAGCTGATCAACCGCTGGCGCTGGCCAGATGCCGAAGGTGCTCGGCGCGCAGATGTCCACTGAGCGTGGCCGTCGACGCGGCGAGCACCTTCTGCTCGTCCACCACCAGCACGCGCCATCCCAGGCGTGCCAGCCAGGCGCACGGCTCCGGGTCGGCCGAGGTGGCCACCGCGAAGCGGTGGTAGTCCGTCGCGCAACTGGTCGCGACCGCTCCCCATGGTGTCAGCAGCCGACGTCCGACGATCGGCGTCGGCAGGTTCGCGGCGTACCAAGCCCGACGCAGCAGGCTGTGCGGTGTCGACGCGCCTCGGGCATCGGCGATCGCCACCAGCCACTGCACGCGTTCGGAGCAGTGCCGAGCGTGCCGGATGAGCTCGACGGACGTACACCACCCCGACGCGAGCGCTCGATCCAGCTGGACCAGCGCCCATCCTTCGGGAAGTGTCTCGACTTCGGCCAGGAGGGAGCGGATCGATCGGTGCATGCGCTGCCCATGCCCGCGCCGATGACGCTCAAACGCTGATCCGGGCTGCTGTGGAGCCCCTCACTCGCCACGCAGGGCGGCACGGATGGCGGGGGCCATCATCTCGACGACCACCTCGCGGTCGACCGAGCAGATCGGCTCCACCTTGATGACGTAGCGCATCATCGCGAGGCCGACGAGCTGAGAGCCGACCAGCTCACCGCGCAGTGCGTTGTTCTTCAGACCTCCGAGCCGCATCACCGGACTGAGCACGAGGGAGTTGAAGACCGCATAGAACCGGCGTCCGCTGCCCTCGTGGGCGACCGCGCCCTTCACCAGGTTCAACATGCGCTCGCGCGTTCGCGGGTTCTCGCAGAGGGCGAGAAACCGCCGCAGCAGCCGTTCGGCCGCGTCGCCCTTCGCCGGAACGCCGGCCTCCTCGGCCCAGTCCTCCTCGACGATCTCCTCGTCCTCGTCGGGGGTCGGAGCGGTGGCCGCCTCGGCGTCAGCAGCCAAAGCCATCTGGAGCCACATCGCGTCCGAACGCATGGTTCAAGCCTAGAGGCGTGCTGGCTCAAACGTCGGCAAGGCCGCGGTAGCGCCCTTGGAAGTAGAGCAGTGGACCCGACGCGTCCGCCGCCTGAAGGTCCTCCACCAAGCCGAGGACCAGGAAATGGTCACCCGCCTCGTAGACGCGATCGACGGTGCAGTCCACGTAGCCGACGGCTCCGGGAAGCAGCGGCGAGCCGGTCACCGGGGCCGGGCTCCACTCCACGCCCGCGAACTTGTCGGTGCCGCGGGAGGCCATCGTGTTCGACAGGTCCTGTTGATCCTCGCCGAGGAAGTTCACGGCGAAGCGTCCCGATGCCTGGATCCGGGGCCACGCCCGCGAGGTCTTAGCCGGGCTGAACATCACGAGGGGTGGCGTCAAGGACACGCTCATGAACGACTGACACGTCATGCCCACCGGTTCGCCGTTGCTCACCGTGGTGACGACCGTGACGCCACTGGCGTAGCGGCCCAGAACGTCGCGGAACTGCCGAGCGGCCGCGATCGCCTCCGGATCGTCGCCGGAGATGTGGACGTCCTCGCCCGGACGCAGCTCGAAGTCGAGATCACCCAGAAAGGACTCGATGAGCGTGCGGCTGGGCCATGTGGCAGCCGCATCGGGGCTCATGCCCTCAGGAATGTTCCGCTCGTTCGACACCGCCACGCTCGCCATTGTCTCCGCTTTACGCCCCGCCACCGAAGTTGTGGCCCCAGTACGAGACTGCCGTGGACTCCCGTGCCACCCAGCGCGCGTCGTCGACCTGGAGGCCCTCGCAGCCGAACTCGATGTCGAACCCTCCGGGCGACTTCACGTAGAACGACACCATCTCGTCGTTCATGTGGCGACCGAGGGTGGCCGACAGATGCACCTTGTGCTTGCGGACGCGCTCGAGCGCTCGGCCGACGTCGTCCAGCTTGTCGACCTCGAACATGACGTGCACGCACTTGCTCGGGTTGGGCATGGGGAGGAACGCCAGGCTGTGGTGACGCGGATTGACCCCGAGGAAGCGCAGCCAGACCTTGGAGCCGGGCTCCTTGCCGACGAACTCGCCGGGCATGCTCATGGAGTCGCGCAGGCGGAAGCCGAGGACGTCGGTGTAGAACCGCAACGCCTCCACGTCGTCGAGCACGGGAAGCACGATGTGGCCCGCGCCCTGGTCCGCCGTCACGAAGGTGGCGGCATACGGCGTGACGACGGGCCGCGACTCGTAGCTGATGCCGTGGAACAGCTCGAACACGTTGTCCCAGGGGTCGCGGAAGCGGATCAGCTCCTGGACGCGGCGCTCGGCGAGCTCGTCGGGCGTGCCCTCCTCGAAGACCACGCCGGCCTCCT
>JBQCJL010000215.1:0-4024 GCA_051952795.1 Marmoricola sp. | reverse complement strand
CGAACAGCCGCACCTGGTTGCCCTCGAGCTGACCCGAGCGCAGCGCGATGCCGAACTCGCCGTCGCCGCGGGCGTCGATCCAGCCGACCGGGCCGGCGTAGCGTCCGCGGTCCATGCCCTCGATCTCGGCGATCAGCTCCAGGGCGACCTTGGTGGGCGTGCCGCCGACGGCCGCCGAGGGGTGCAGCGCGGCAGCCAGATCCAGTGCCGAGGCTCCGGTGTCGTGAGCGACGCCGGCAACGTCCGTGGCCAAGTGCATGACGTTGGGCAGGTGCAGCACGAACGGCGATTCCGGGACGTTCATCGACGAGCAGTACGGCGCCAGCGCATCGGCAACCGACCGGACGGCGTACTCGTGCTCCTCCAGATCCTTCGAGGAGCGCGCCAGGGTGGCGGCCAGGCGGAGGTCGTGCTCGTCATTACCCGTGCGGCGGATGGTGCCGGCGAGCACGCGCGAGGTCACCAGGCCCTTCTCGCGTCGCACCAGGAGCTCGGGGGTGGCGCCGAAGAGACCGTCCACATGGAACGTCCAGCACATGTCGTAGGTGGTGCCGAGACGTTGGAGCGGCCAGCGGACATCGATGGGCTCGGCGGCGGTCGCGATCAGATCCCGCGCCAGCACCACCTTGTCGAGCTCGCCCGCGTTCAGCTGCAGCACGGCCTCCCAGACCACGCTCTCCCATTCGGCGCCCGAGAGTGCGCCGTCGGCATAGCTGACGTCGATCGGCGCGGAGGGAGTCGGCTGCGGAGCGATCGCGGGCGCGGGGCTCGGCGTCTCCCCGATGGTCGTCATCCAGTACCGCTCGCCACGCCGGCCGACCACCACCGACGGCACGACCATCACCGAGGCGCCCGGGGTGTCGGCGAACGCGAAGCTCGCCAGGGAGATGAGGCCGGTGCCGGGAACGTCGACCTCATCGGCGACCGCCGCGACCCGGACGACCTCATGCCACCAGGACGAGGCGTCCTCGAACCGCGACTTGCCGGCGGAGGAGAAGGTGGCCGAGACGCCCAGCGTCACGAATCCCTCACCCCGCCGGATCCACGTCATCGGCGCATCCTCGGTCAGCAGATCGAGCAGGGGACCGGGGTCCTCGATCTCGATCGTGCGCGCGACCAGGCGGGGGATCCTCCGTGGGTCGGGTGCTGCCGACAGTCGTGTCTCGAGACCCATCAGTGGTAGACGACGACCTTCGTGCCGACCGGTGCGTGGTAGTACAGCCACTTCACGCCGTTCCAGTCACGGATGTTCACGCAGCCGTGCGAGTGATGCGCGTAGCCGTAGGCGGCGAAGTCGTACGAGTAGTGGATGGCCTCGCCGCCGGAGAAGAACATGGCCCAGGGCATCTTGCTGCCGTAGAGGCTCGAGACGTGGTCGGCGTCCTTGTAATAGATCCGGAACGTCCCCTCGCGCGTGGGGCTGTAGACCGACCCGAAGCGCGCGTCCATCGTCAGCAGCGCCTTGCCGTTGCGCAGGAACACCAGCTTGCGCGTGGTCTTGTCGATGCAGATGACCGTTCCGGTGCGGCACTTCGGCGACACCCAGGACGCCGTCGAGCCACCCCAGACCGTTGATGCCGACGCCGTGGCCGGCACTGCCAGCACCAAGGCCACGGCGGCGGCGAGAAGAGCGATGAGGCCGCGAAGACGGCGAAGTGGTGCGAGCATGGCTGGTCTCCCAACAGCCGGGCGCCTGGGGCGCGAGACGACTCCTGAACTCTACGCCGTTAGGCTCGTCTGCCATGACCCGCGCCGATCTCGACAAGCAGCCCGCCGACGTGCAGGCGATGTTCAACGACGTCGCGAAGCGGTACGACCTCACCAACGACATCCTGTCGCTGGGGCAGGACCGTCGGTGGCGGCGCATCGTTCTGAATGCAGTGGCTCCGCGCATCGGAGAGAAGGTCCTCGATCTCGCGGCCGGCACGGGCACCTCGTCCATCCCGTTCCGCGACCGTGGCGCCTACGTGGTCCCGTGCGACTTCTCCGTCGGCATGCTGCAGGTCGGCAAGCAGGCGCGCCCCGACTACCCCTTCGTCGCCGGCGACGGGACCCGGCTGCCGTTCGCCGACGACACCTTCGACGCGGTCACGATCTCCTTCGGCCTGCGCAACATCGTCGACCCCCTGGCCGGGCTCCGCGAGATGCGCCGCGTCACCAAGCCGGGCGGCCGCATCGTGGTCTGCGAGTTCTCCTCACCGACCTGGGCGCCGTTCCGCACGGTCTATACCGAGTACCTGATGCGAGCGCTGCCGCCGGTCGCGCGCGCCGTGTCCTCCAGCCCCGACGCCTACGTCTACCTCGCCGAGTCGATCCGCGCCTGGCCCGACCAGGCCGGCCTCGCGGAGATGATGCAGGAGGCCGGCTGGGCCGACGTCGAGTGGCGCAACCTCAGCGGCGGGATCGTCGCGCTGCATCGCGGGCGGTAGCCGCGGGGTGGCGCGTCACCGTCGCGGGGTTCCACAACAGCTGTTGTGACCTGGCGGCTTCTCGATAGACATTTCGCTCGAGAAGCCACGGCGTCACAACACCTGTAGTGAAACCCCGCCCGCCTGAAGGCGCCCAGTCCCCGGGAAGAGGCACCCCCGGTGACGCACCCCCCGAAAGGGGCTCCTATGCTGCGAAGCAGGGACTTGTGAGCCAGTTCACAAGGGCGCACAGAGTCCCTCCCGCTGACACGTGAGGAGGGCGCATGAATCTCTACACAGCAGTGCTTCCGTTGCTGATCCTGGCGACGGGATTCGCCGTGTTCTCGGTGGTGATGAGCCGCTTCACCGGCCCCCGCCGCTACAACCGCGCCAAGCTCGATGCGTACGAATGCGGGATCGATCCGACACCTCAGCCCGTCGGCGGCGGACGCTTCCCGGTCCGCTACTACATCACCGCGATGCTCTTCATCGTCTTCGACGTGGAGATCGTCTTCCTCTACCCGCTCGCGGTCGCCTACGACCAGATGGCGCTGTTCGGGTTCGTGGAGATGGTGCTCTTCATCGTCCCCGTCTTCATCGCCTACATCTACGTCTGGAGGAAGGGGGGCCTGGAATGGGACTAGAGGAGCAGCTGCCCTCCGGCGTTCTGCTGACCACCGTCGAGGGCGTCGCCGGCTACATGCGCAAGGCGTCGTTCTGGCCCGCCACGTTCGGCCTCGCCTGCTGTGCCATCGAGATGATGACCTCCGGCGGCCCGCGCTATGACCTGGCCCGCTTCGGCATGGAGGTGTTCCGGGCGAGCCCGCGGCAGGCCGACCTGATGATCGTCGCCGGCCGGGTCAGCCAGAAGATGGCGCCGGTCCTCCGGCAGATCTACGACCAGATGGCCGAGCCCAAGTGGGTGCTGGCGATGGGCGTCTGTGCGAGCTCGGGCGGGATGTTCAACAACTACGCCATCGTGCAGGGCGTCGACCACATCGTTCCGGTGGACATGTATCTGCCGGGATGCCCGCCGCGGCCCGAGATGCTGATCGACGCCATCCTGAAGCTGCACGACAAGGTCCAGCACACCAAGCTCGGTGTGAACCGTCGCGACGAGATCCTGTCGCAGGAGACCGCCGCGCTGAACGCGGTACCGACCAGCCAGATGCGAGGACTGCTGCGTTGAGCGAGGAGACGCCCCAGGCACTCGAGCAGGAGTTGATCCCGCTCGAGGTGATCGGCGAGCGGCGAGGCATGTTCGGCGTCGGCGATTCCGGAGACACCAGCGGCTACGGCGGCCTGGTGCAGCCGGTGATCATGCCCGCGCCGACCGAGCCGCCCTTCGGCGAATGGCGCGACGAGGTGGCCTCGGCGCTCGTCCGTGCCGCCCGCGAGGCCGGCTTCGAGTCGGCCTGGGAGAAGGTGGTCGTCCACCGCGGCGAGATCACCTTCTTCGTCCGTCGCGAGGACCTGGGCGCCATCGTGCGCCTGCTGCGCGACGACCCCGACCTGCGATTCGAGCTGTGCAGTGGCGTCAGCGGTGTGCACTACCCCGGCGACCCCGGTCGCGAGCTGCACGTGATCTACCATCTGCTCTCCATGACCCACAACCG
>JBQCJL010000214.1:0-4968 GCA_051952795.1 Marmoricola sp. | reverse complement strand
GCCGCGTCGTGGACCTCGACGTCGTTGAAGACGAAGCCGCCGCCATGCGCATGCAGGATGACCGGCGACGACGACGCGCTGGTCGGGCGATAGACCCGTACGCGAACGCCGTGCGCGTCGAGCTCGGTCGCGTCGACGACGTCCTCGCGCTCACCTCCGAGCGCCTCGAGCCGAGCGGCCTCCCGCATCGAGGCAATCTCGTCGGCCAGCGCGACGATGTTGGGCTCGCCCTCCTCCTCGGCCAGGGCCGCCCGCGACTGGGGATACAGCATCAGCCGTTGAGCCTCGCGAGCTCGTCCTCCACGACGCTCGGGTCGAGCTTGACGAAGACCGGCGCGGGCTTGGCGATGGGCGTTCCCGCGATGACCTCGCGGCGACCCCAGGCGGGAACCGCGCTGTAGTCACCGGTGATGATCGGGTATCCGGCCCCGCCGTCGAGATCCTCGGCCTCCGTGATCGTCGGCATCGGCGCCACGTCGCCGGCTCCGCCCATCACCCGGTCGATGGCGTTGGCCGAGAACGGCAGGAACGGCGCCAACATCAGGTTCAGGTCGCCGACGCACTGCGCCATCACCTGCAGCACGGTGCCCAGGCGCTCCCGATCGACGGGGTCCTTGGCCAGCTTCCACGGTTCGGTGTCCGAGACGTACTTGTTCACCTCACCGACCAGTCGCATGGCCTCGCCGATGGCCGCCTTCTGGCGGTGCTGCTCGATCAGACCCCCGACCAGCTCGAACCCGGCGGCGACCTGGCCGAGGATGGCGACATCGGCGGCCTCGAGCGAGCCGGCGGGCGGGATCTCACCGAAGTTCTTGTTGATGAGCGTCGCGGTCCGGTTGACCAGGTTCCCCCATCCGGCGACGAGCTCGTCGTTGGTGCGGCGCACGAACTCCGACCAGGTGAAGTCCGAGTCCTGGCTCTCCGGGCCGGCCGCCGCCACGAAGTAGCGGAAGGCATCGGCCTGGTAGCGACTCAAGAGGTCGCGCACGTAGATGACGACCTTCTTCGAGGACGAGAACTTCTTGCCCTCCATGGTGAGGAACTCGCTCGAGACGACCTCGGTCGGCAGATTCAGGACACCGTAGGACCCGGGTTGACCACCCCGGTCGCCCTTGCCCGCGTAGGCGAGCAGCTCGGCCGGCCAGATCTGGGAGTGGAAGGTGATGTTGTCCTTGCCCATGAAGTAGTAGGAGACCGCCGTGTCAGGCCCGGCGTCATTCCACCATTTTCTCCACGCCTCGGGGTCGCCGCTGCGCCGGGCCCACTCGATGCTGGCCGACAGGTACCCGATGACCGCATCGAACCAGACGTACAGCCGCTTCGTCGGGTTGTCGCGCCAGCCGTCCAGCGGAATCGGGATGCCCCAGTCGATGTCACGGGTCATCGCACGGGGACGGATGTCCTCCAGGATGTTCTGGCTGAACTTGATCACGTTGGGCCGCCAGGTTCCGCTGGCCTCACGCTCGTCGAGCCAGGCCCCCAGGGCGCCCGCGAGAGCCGGCAGGTTCAGGAAGAAGTGCTGGGTCTCGATGAACTCGGGCGTCTCCCCGTTGATCTTCGATCGCGGGTTCTTCAGATCCTTCGGGTCGAGCTGGTTGCCGCAGTTGTCGCACTGGTCGCCGCGGGCTCCGTCGTAACCGCAGATGGGGCAGGTGCCCTCGATGTACCGGTCGGGCAGCGTACGGCCGGTCGACGGACTGATCGCACCGTAGGTGGTCTGCTCCAGGCAGTACCCGGTGTTGAAGACGCCCAGGAAGAGCTCCTGGACCACCGCCTCGTGATTGCGGGTGGTGGTCCGGCTGTAGAGGTCGTAGGAGATGCCGAGACCCACCAGATCCTCAGCGATGATCCGGTGGTTCTGGTCGGCCAGCTCCTGCGGCGTCAGTCCCGCCTCGTCGGCCGCGATGAGGATCGGGGTTCCGTGCTCGTCGGTGCCCGAGACCATGAGGACGTCGTGGCCCGCCATGCGCATGTAGCGGCTGAAGACGTCGGACGGGACCCCGAAGCCGGCGACGTGGCCGATGTGACGGGGACCGTTGGCGTACGGCCAGGCAACAGCGGAGAGCACCTTCATGCGCTGAATCCTATTGAGGTCAGCTGAAGTCGAGCTCGCCCGTCCGCGTCCGCTTCAACTCGAAGAAGTACGGGAACGACGCCAGGGCGACCGCACCGTCCCACACGCGTCCGGCGTCCTCGCCCCGCGGGATCTTCGACAGCACCGGGCCGAAGAAGGCCGACCCGTTGATGTGGATGGTCGGGGTGCCCACGTCCTCGCCGACGGCGTCCATGCCCTCGTGGTGCGAGGCGATCACGGCCTCGTCGTAGGAGGTGTCGTCCATGGCCTCGACCAGGTCGTCCTCCAGACCCAGGACGGACAGCACGTCGACGATCAGCTGGCGGTCGATCTGCTGCTTCTGGTGATGGATCCGCTCGCCGAGAGCGTTGTAGAGGGGGAAGAGCACGTCGTCGCCGTAGCGTTGCGCGGCGGCGATCAGCACGCGCACCGGACCCCAGGCCGGTGCCAGCATCTCCCGGTAGGAATCGGGGATGTCCTTGTCCTGATTGAGATGGGCCAGGCTCATCACATGCCAGTGCGTCTCGATGTCACGCACCCGCTCCACCTCGAGGATCCACCGTGAGGTGATCCAGGCGAAGGGGCACAGCGGGTCGAACCAGAAGTCGGCCACGTCGGTCACAGGGGTCTCTCCTCAAGCGTCGGGGGTTCCCTGTTGGTAACGCATCAGCCACCGATTTCCATCCCGGACCCAGACCGAGACTCGTCGCGAGTCACCGCGCTGCGACAGGCCCCGCCACTGCACGAGGATCACTTCCGGCGCGATCCGGTCCACGCTGATGAGCTCGAAGTCGGTGCCCAGACCGGGACTCACCTCGGCGAGCTTGTCGGCCTTCGTCCAGACCCGGCCGCTCTTGCCGACCTCGACCCAGTCGGGGTGGAGCAGGGCGGCGACCGATGCCGGATCCGCGCGGACCTCGTCGGTGAGGAAGGACTTCTCCAGCGCGATGACCTGGTCCTCGTCATTCCACGCCGCCTCGGCATCGCCGAACAGGTCCAGCTCCTCCTCGCGATACACGGGCGTGCGCGTGAAGCCGGGACCGGGATCGACCGGCGCGCCCGCCTTCATGGCCTGGGCGGCCGCGTTGGCACGCAGGTCGGCAGCCTCGTTCAGCGGATGGCCGGTGTGTCCTTTGACCCATTCGAAGCGGACGTCGCGACCCTCCATGGCCGTGTCGAGCCCCAGGATGATGTCGAGGTTCATCACCGGCTGGCCATCACCCTTGCGCCAGCCCTTGCGCTTCCAGTTGGCCATCCACTTGGTGACGGTGTTGATCACGTAGGTGCTGTCACACACGATGACGAGCTCCTCGTCGATGCCCGCCGTCTGCTGGAGGAGGTCCAACACCGCCATCAGCTCGCCCAGGGTGTTGGTGCCGTGCGGCCAGCCGCCGCTGGCCCAGCGATCGTCGTCGATGTACCAGGCCCAACCGGCAGGGCCCGGGTTTCCGAGGGCGGAGCCGTCAGCGGCGGCGATGAGAGTCACGGCCAGAGGCTATCCGCCCAAAGATCGCGAGAGCGTTGGCGTCCCTGACATGATTCAGGGCATGCCAGGAATCAACCTCACTCGCGAAGAAGCGCACACCCGCGCACAGGTCCTCACCGTCGACTCCTACACCGTGGATCTCGACCTGACCACCTCCGCCGAGACGTTCGAGAGCACCACCACGATCGCGTTCCGCGCCAGCCAGGGCGCCTCGACGTGGGTCGATCTCGTCGACGCGACGCTGCACGAGGTGACGCTCAACGACACCGCACTCGACCTCGGGACCTACGCGGACGGCCGGATCCCGCTCAGCGGCCTGCTGCCCGAGAACCGATTGGTCGTCCGCGCGACGCTGCCCTACAGCCACTCCGGCGAGGGCCTCCACCGCTTCGTCGACCCGGTCGACGACCGCGTCTACCTGTACAGCCAGTTCGAGGTTCCGGACGCGCGCCGCGTCTACGCGACCTTCGAGCAGCCGGACCTGAAGAGCGTCTTCACCTTCAACGTGACCGCGCCGGACCACTGGGTGGTCGTCTCCAACGCCCCGACTCCGGAGCCGGAGAGCCTCGGCGACGGCAAGGCGACCTGGCACTTCCCGACCACCGAGCGGATGTCGACCTACATCACCGCGATCGTCGCGGGTGAGTACCACGCGGTCTTCGACTCCTACGAGGGCAAGTACGGCTCGGTGCCGCTGGGCCACTACTGCCGTCAGTCGCTCAAGGAGTACCTCGAGCGCGACGTGGTCGACATGTTCCTGATCACCAAGCAGGGCTTCGAGTTCTTCGAGGACGCCTTCGGCTACCCGTACCCGTTCGGCAAGTACGACCAGCTCTACGTGCCCGAATACAACATGGGCGCGATGGAGAACGCCGGCTGCGTGACGTTCCGCGACGAGTACCTGCCGCGGTCGCGCCAGACCCGCGCCTTCTACGAGCAGCGCGCCAACACGATCCTGCACGAGATGGCCCACATGTGGTTCGGCGACCTCGTCACGATGAAGTGGTGGGACGACCTCTGGCTCAACGAGTCGTTCGCGGAGTGGGCCTCCCATCATGCGTCCGCCAAGGCGACCGAGTTCTCCGACGCCTGGACCGGATTCACCAACGCTCGCAAGAACTGGGCGTACCGCCAGGACCAGCTGCCCTCGACGCACCCGATCGCGGCCGACAACCACGACCTCGAGGCGGTGGAGTCGAACTTCGACGGCATCACCTATGCGAAGGGCGCCTCGACGCTCAAGCAACTGGTGGCGTGGGTCGGCGAGGAGCCGTTCCTGCAGGGCCTCAACGCCTACTTCCAGGCGCACGCCTTCGCGAATTCGGAGTTCAGTGACCTGCTCGGCGCGCTCGAGCGGGCGTCGGGCCGCGAGCTGACCTCCTGGGCGACCGAGTGGCTGCAGACCTCC
>JBQCJL010000213.1:0-2443 GCA_051952795.1 Marmoricola sp. | reverse complement strand
ATCCTGGCGGACGCGCTGGGCATGCACCTGGACTCGTTCCAGCGGATCGGCGTGAATCCCGCGAGCCTGTCGTTGATCCACTACGGCGAGCACCGCGCCAGCGTGCTGGCCATGAACACGGTCGGCGGCCCGCTTCCGATTCCGCAGGCACCGGTCGAGGATGCGCCGGTCGGAGGCGCCTCGGACGCGACACTAGGCTCGCCCACATGACGGTGGTGCACCTCTTCGATCCGCCCGAGCGGTTCGTGGCCGGCACGGTCGGCATGCCCGGCCACCGCACCTTCTACCTGCAGGCTCGCGACGGTTCGCGGGTGGTGTCGGTGGCCCTGGAGAAGCAACAGGTCGCGATCCTCGCGGAGCGGGTCGATGAGTTGCTCGACGAGGTGCTTCAGGCCGGAGTGAGCTCGACGATCATCCCCGCCTTGGCACCGACCGCGCTGATCGACAACGATCCCCTCGAGCAGCCCATCGAGGAGGAGTTCCGCGCGGGAACGATCACCCTGTCGTGGGACGAACGGGACGAGCGCGTCGTGATCGAGGTGTTCCCCTTCCAGGTACTCGAGGCCGAGGACGGCCCGACGCCGATCGACGAGGCCGGCCTGGCCGAGCTGCCGATCGCGGAACCGGAGCCGCAGGAGCTGTTCATCGTGCGGCTGCCACCGGCTCTGGCACGGATCTTCGCGACCCGCGCCGCGGTCGTCGTCGGCCAGGGCCGGGCGAGCTGCCCGTTCTGCGGCGGACCCGTCGATGTCGAAGGACATCTCTGCCCGCGCGCCAACGGCTTCCGACGCAGCTCATGATCGAGGTGGCGGACCACGCGGCCGCGCTCGACCTTCTGGGGCACGGCGAGATCGAGGTGGTCGGCCGCTTGCGCGAGGCGTCGAACCAGACCTTCGCGGTCCGGCTGACCCGAGCGGGCGAGCAGGCGCTCGGCGTGTACAAGCCGGTCTCCGGCGAGGCACCGCTCTGGGACTTCCCCGACGGAACCCTCGCAGCACGGGAACAGGCGGCCTACCTCGTGAGCGAGGCGCTGGGCTGGCACGTGGTGCCGCCCACACTCCTGCGCGACGGTCCCGCTGGTCGGGGCATGCTCCAGATCTGGATCGAGACCAGCGATGACGAGCCGGTCCGGGTCGTTCCGCGGGGCAGTGAGGCAGGGTGGCTCCACGTCCTGGATGCGGAGGATCGCTGGGGACGGCCGGTCAGCCTGGTGCACGAGGACGGGGACGCGCTGCGCCGGATCGCACTGTTCGACCTCGTGGTCAACAACACCGACCGCAAGGGCAGCCACGTGCTACCGGTATCGAGCGGGCATCGTTTCGGCATCGACCACGGCGTCTGCTTCCACGTCGACGACAAGGTGCGCACCGTCCTGTGGGGCTGGGCGGGGGACGCGCTGACCGACGACGAGGTGAGCGCACTGCGGTCCTTGGTCGAGAACCACGGGCTCCTCGCCGACCTGAGCGGCCTGCTCGCCGAGGACGAGGTCGAGGCCTTCGTCCGGAGGTCTGCGCGGCTGTTGCGCGTCGGGCGGCTGCCCATGCCCCGCGGGGATTGGCCACCGATCCCGTGGCCACCGCTGTAACGCTAATCTCACCGCATGCGCGCTTGGCCCTCGACCGACGTCCCGGAGCTGCCCGTCCTCGGTCCCGCGGTGCGTGTCTACGACTCGAGTCGCCGGGCCGTGGTCGCGGTCTCTCCGGTCGGCGACGACGGGGTGGCTCGCCTGTACGTCTGCGGGATCACCCCCTACGACGCGACCCATATCGGTCACGCGTCGACCTATCTGGCCTTCGACCTGCTGAACCGCGCCTGGCGTAGCGCGGGGCACCCGGTGCGGTACGTGCAGAACGTCACCGACGTCGATGATCCGCTCCTCGAGCGCGCCCAGGCCACCGGTGTCGACTGGCGCGAGCTGGCGGAGCGCGAGACGGAGCTCTTCCGGACGGACATGGCCGCCCTCGGGGTTCTGCCGCCCGATGCCTACATCGGTGCCGTCGAGGCGATCGACACCGTGGTGGAGATGATCCAGGAGCTCCAGAAGAAGGACACCGTCTACCGCGTCGACGACGATCTGTACTTCTCGGTGACCGCCGCCCCCGGCTTCGGTGAGGTCTCGGGGTGGGAGCGCGAGGAGATGCTGCGCGTCTTTCCCGAGCGTGGCGGCGACCCCGACCGTGCCGGCAAGCGGGATGCGCTCGACTGCCTGGTCTGGCAGGCCGAGCGGCCCGACGACCCGTCCTGGTCGAGCGCTCTCGGCCCCGGCCGTCCGGGATGGCACATCGAGTGCGCCGCCATCGCCCGGGCGCACCTCGAGGGCCGCCTGGACGTGCAGGGTGGCGGCAGCGACCTGCTCTTCCCGCATCACGAGATGAGCGCGGCCGAGGCTGAGGTCGTCGACGAGCAGCCGTTCGCCCAGGCCTACGTCCACGCCGGCATGGTG
>JBQCJL010000212.1:0-4131 GCA_051952795.1 Marmoricola sp. | reverse complement strand
CGGACCCCTTCGAGCGCATTGGCGTGCTTGAAATCGAGAGCCACGGATTCTCCTGACCTAGAGGGTGGGGAGCAGTTCGTCGGGAACGCCGAACGAGTCCACGAGGTCCACGGCGAGGGGCCGCAGGTTGCGGCAGAGCGTGTCGACCGCTCGCGTGATGGCCTTCGCGCGCTCGGTGGAGAGTCGCCCATGCTCCATCCACCAGGCGCGATCCCGCTCGATCTCGGACAGGGCGTGCAGGCTCGCCAGATCCGAGAGCGCAGACTTCTCGGGCCCGTCGGCGATCCCGTCGATCTTGGTCAGGAACGCCTCGAGCGTGATGCGCTCGCCGTGCGCGCGAGCGGCGGCGAGCAGGTGGTGCTGGCAGCGGCTGAAGACCTCGGAGGGATCGAGCTCGCCGCTGTCCATGCCGGCCTTGAGGCGCCGGGCGACCGAGGCGGTGATGCGCTCCTCGCGGGTGCGCAGCATCTTCAACTGGTACTCGTGGTCGAACAGGTCACCGCTGAGCTCCTCGACGTCGATGCCCGAGGTCGCATCCCGAACGCGCTCGATGAGCGAGCGGGCGATGGTCTTCTCCGCGATCGTCTCGAGGGCCTGGAGGCCGACGAACCGGGCCATCGCCACGCCGTCGAGCGATCCGAACTCGTCCGCGAGGTCCGTCAGGCGACCCTTGCCGACCAGCTGCAACAGGACGGTGTTGTCGCCCTCGAAGGTGGTGAACACGTCGGTGTCCGCCTTCAGGGCGGCGAAGCGGTTGGTCGAGAGATATCCCGCGCCGCCACACGCCTCCCGACACTCCTGGATGGTGTCGGTGGCATGCCAGGTGCCGAGCGCCTTGGTGGCCGCGGCCCGGGACTCGAGCGCGCGCCGGCGGCGCTCCGAGACCGAGTCGCCAGCGCTGAAGATCTCGGCGAAGTCGCGAGCCAACCGCTCCTGCGCGAAGTGCAGGGCGTAGGTCCGGGCGATGCGCGTCAGCAGGCGGCGCTGGTGCTGGCCGTAGTCGAGGAGGACGATCTCCGGCTCACCCTTGGCGCCGAACTGGCGGCGCTTGTCGGCGTAGCGGGTGGCGATGGTCAGTGCGACCTTGCTTGCCTGGATGCCACCACCACCGACGCAGACCCGACCCTGCACCAGGGTGCCCAGCATGGTGAAGAAGCGGCGGTCCGGATTCTCGATGGGCGAGGAGTAGACGCCGTCGGCGCTCACGTCGGCGTAGCGGTTGAGCAGGTTGTCGCGCGGGACGCGCACCTGGTCGACCCAGATCCGCCCGTTGTCCACGCCGTTCAGGCCCAGCTTCGGCCCGCAGTCCTCGATGCGGATGCCCGGCAGCGTTCGGCCCCTCTTGTCGCGCAAGGGCACGAAGAAGGCGTGGACGCCGTGATTCACCGGGACACCGTCCGCACCGTTCACGACGAGCTGCGCGAAGACGGCGGCCGCGTCCGCGTGCCGGGCGGCGTTGCCGATGTAGTCCTTGCGGGCGTCGTCGTCCGGCGTGTGGATCACGAACTCCTGGGTCGCGGCGTCGTAGGTCGCGGTGGTCCCGAGGGCCTGGACGTTGGATCCGTGACCGCTCTCGGTCATCGCGAACGAGCCCAGCAGCCGTGCGTGCGCGATGTCGTCGAGGTAGGCCTCGTGGTGACGCTGGGTTCCCAGCTGGTGGATCGCGCCCCCGAAGAGGCCGAACTGCACGCCGAACTTCACCAGGACCGACAGGTCGCCGAAGGCCAGGGTCTCGAACGCGGCGACGTTGCCGCCGTAGTCGTCCCGACCGCCGTACTCGGTCGGGAAGCCCGATGCCGTCAGGCCGCTCTCGGCCGCCACGAGCACCAGGTCTCGCACGCGATCGCGGTACTCGTCGGTGCTCCAGCTCTCACGCTGGGTGAGCAGGCTCGCATTCTCGACGAGGTACTGCTTGACCTGAGTCCTCAGGCCGGCGTACTCACCGTCCAGCAGCCTGGTGAGTGCCTCGGTGTTGATCCGATCGATCTCATCTACCTCGACGGCCGTCATGTCCCGAACCTAGCGACCTAGCCCCACGGGAGGTAGGCCTTCACGCTGTCCGCAGCGCGAAGAATCGTCGGCTTCTTGCCGGGCTCCGCGGCGCCGAGCTCGTGCCACGGCGCGAAGACACGCTCGACGTCTCCGATCACGGGCTCCAGCTCGGGGTAGTGGCGCAGCAGCACGTCCTTCATCGAGGTGTTGTTGACCCAGTCGAAGCCCGTCTTGGTGTAGACCTCGGGACGGAAGTCACGCGTGAAGAACCGGTCACTCTTGAGGCGGCGCGAGGCCATCAGGATGAAGATCCGGAAGGCCGTGTCGGAGAACCCGAAGCCCTTGGGAGGCTGCTCGGCCTGCATGCCGATCTGCAGGTCCACCGCGTCCACGTCGCCGTGGTAGATCTCGTTGATCTCCTTGGCCCACTGCTTGTTCGGCGTGATGTCCTCGATCCGCTTGCGTCGCGGCATCCGCAGCGCCTCGCGGAAGTCGTTGTAGCGGGGCACGCCACGTTCGCGGTCGCGCACGATGTCCAAGGTCGCGAGGTCGGTGACCTGGCCGTCGACGCGGGTGAGGTTGCGCAGCGAGTTCGGGTAGTTGTGCAGGCAGACCGCGCCCGCGCTCGCCTTGCCGATCGAGTACCACATGTCGCCCATCTCGAGGCTGTCCATGAAGTCCCGGGTGAACCGGCCCTGCAGGTCGGTGAAGTACTTGTCGTAGAGGTGCTCGCCGCTGGCGAGGGAGTAGAACGACCAGTCGTCGGGGATCAGCGGGTGCATCCGGTAGACCGACACGAACTCCTCGGTGAGCGAGAACGGCGCGGCGTGGTGGTCGGTCCCGGACCCGATGATTCCCGACAGGGCCTCGCTGTCGCCGACGCGCCCGATCCGGTCCCGGAAGGTCTCGCCGAGAGCGCCGTACCAGTTGGCGTTCATGCCGATCTGGAGCGCCGGATGGCGCAGTACGCAGGTGGTCCACTCGACCGTGTGGATCTTCGCGATGAGAGCCGAGACGACGAGAACCGCGGTCTCGAACAGACGCTGGTCGGAGAAGTCCGGGTGCGCCTTCTTGATGGCGTCGCAGACGGTGTTGTGCTCGCGCGAGAACAGCGTGTGCAGGAGGCCGGGACCGAACCACCAGTTCTCCTGCATGCCGGTCAGGTCGACGCCCTCGATCTCGCTCCTGAGCAGACGCCCGCCGTCGTCGACCTTGATCTTGCCGTCGACGCCCGTGCGCATGATGGCCTGCTTCTCGGGGCCACTGCCGTAGATCTGCGAGCCGTCCCACCAGTGCGTCTCGGCGTTGGCGAAGGTCGGGGCGGGCTTGCCGTCCTCGATCTCACCACCGTGCATCGGGAGCGTGTCGCGGATGACCATCGGGTTCTCGGGGAAGTCGTCGCCCTCCTGGAGCGGGATCGAGATGAAGCGCGTCGGGTCGCCGTTGCCGTGGAAGAACCAGTTGTGGTTCTCGAACTGGAGCCACGCCGCTCCGAGCGCGTTGAGGATGCCGGCCGGCTTGAACTCGTCGCGCGCCATCAGCTTGCGGCTGATCTCACGAGGGTCGGGGTTGAGCAGGTTCTTCTTGTCCACGATCGTCTTCTCGATCGGGACGTTGCGGCCGAAGCCGGTGCCCTTGGCGCCCATGTACGGGCAGCTGAGGTCGTTGAAGTCGCCGTCCGGAGTGCGCGCCCGCAGGGCCTCCTCGGGTGCGTCCCCCGGATCCTTGTCCGGCCTCATGCCCTCACCCTCGAAGAGGTTCTTCTCGCGCAGGTCCTTGCGCTCCTTGGCCAGGTTGGCCAGCTGCAACAGGAGGGACGGGTGCTCCCACCACTGGAGGCCGAGCGGGTTGGTCGGGTTGAGCGGGTTGATCTTCACCGGATCTCCTAGAACGTTCGCGTCGGCGGACCGTGATGCAGGTCACAACTCCGCTCGCCAACCTAGGTCACGGTGTCGTCGCCGTACAGACCCCAAGCGCGCCCCTGGCTCGTCGACCCATGGACCAAGATGGAGTGGTGAAGGAAGGGTTGCCCGAGCTCCTGCGCTGGCTCGACCTCGCCGGTGTGTTCGCCAACGCGGTGCTGGGCGGAGCCCTGGCTCGGCGCTACCGGTTCGACCCGGTCGGCTTCGCCGTGCTGGC
>JBQCJL010000211.1:0-4996 GCA_051952795.1 Marmoricola sp. | reverse complement strand
AGCGGTCGAGCGCACACCAGGCCAGCGCTCCGTCGCCGGCAAGCCAGGCCGAGAAGGCCAGCAGGCAGGCAGGCGCGGCGACGTAATCATCGGGAGCACGCCGCACCACCTGGCGCCATAGCCCGACGTGCCCATCGGCCTGGGTGCGGTCGACCAGCGCCCAGGCGAGGTCGCTGAGGCTCGGGTCGCGGAGGGCGGCGAGCACGCGCGGCAGATCCTCCTCGCGTAGCGTGCCGGTGGTGAGGGCCCCTCGGATCACGGAGCGCAACCAGGAGGCATCCGCGGGCTGATCTCGCAGCTGCCACGCGCGTGCCGCCTCCGCGACCGCGGCGATGTCCTCCCCCGGCTCCGGCTGCAGGGTGGCGACGAGCTCCGCCCGAGAGCCGTGTACGACCACGCCGTCGAGCACCCGCCGCGCGGTGAACGGGTGGGTGCTGACGTCGAAGGCCGTGCCCTCCTTGTCGCCGCGCAGAAGTCGGTAGTAGCGGTCTCCGGCCACCAGCAGCACGTCGACGATCCGGATACCCGCGCCGGCGAGTCTGCGCTCCAGCTTGCGCGCTTGGCCGATCGCCGCGCTCCGGTCGTCGGAGTACAGCAGGACAGCGCACTCACGCAGGTGGTTCTGGGTCATCGCCCGCAGGATGGTGGTCGCCACCTCGTCCTGATCCTGGGGGCGCCGGGGCAGACTCACCCGGGCATGGAACGACCTCCCGGGCTGACCGAAGGTCATCACCACCACGGAGTCCTCGGGATCGAAGCGCAACACGGTCGGGGCTAGCGCGATCAGGTCTTCGGGGCCGGTGGCGACGTAGGGGGTGGTCATGGGTCGAGGCTCCCCGCAGGCGCACCCGTCGGTGAGTCATGCGACGTCGGCGTTGTGGACAAGGTGGGCAGCGTCAGCCTGTGCACACCACGTGGCACGATGCCAGGCGTGGGCCAGACACGCGCCGAGGCGAGCATCCTGCACCTCGACCTGGACGCGTTCTTCGCCGCCGTCGAGCAGCGCGACAAGCCCTCCCTGCGCGGCAAGCCCGTGGTCGTCGGTGGCATCGGCGGGCGTGGGGTCGTCGCGACGGCCTCCTATGAGGCCCGCGCCTACGGGGTCCACTCCGCGATGCCCACCGCTCAGGCCCGACGGCTGTGCCCGCACGCCGCTTACCTAGGCGGCCGCTTCGGCGCCTACCGCAAGGCCAGCGAAGCCGTCATGGCGCGGTTGCGCCAGATCAGCCCACTCGTAGAACCGCTGTCGCTGGACGAGGCCTTCGTCGATCTCCGGGCCGGCGAGGGCATCGACTTCGACATCGCCGCGCTCAACGAGTTCGGGCGGGCACTCAAGGCGGACATCGCCGAGGTCACCGGCGGCCTCTGCGGCTCCATCGGCATCGCGACCTCCAAGCTGCTCGCCAAGATCGCCAGCGATCTCGAGAAGCCCGACGGACTGGTGGTCATCGCTCCTGGCCTCGAGGCCGAGATCCTCGCCCCGATGTCCATCGAGGCGATCCCCGGAATCGGCCCGGCGACGTCGGCCAAACTGCATCGCCACGGCATCCGTCTCATCGGAGACCTGCAAGCCACCCCCGAGGATGAGCTCGTCGGACTCCTGGGCCCGACCCAGGGCACCGGCCTGGCGCGCCGGGCCTGGGCGCGCGACGACCGGCCCGTCGTGGCGGAGCGCGAGGCCAAGTCGGTCAGCGTCGAGGACACCTACGAGACCGATCAGGCCGACCTGCGGGTGATCGACGCACTCCTCACCCGCCAGGCGGCCAAGGTGGCGCAACGCCTGGAGCGCTCGGGACTCTCGGGCCGCACGATCAGCGTCAAGGTCCGCCTCTACGACTTCTCCACGCACACCCGGTCGACGACTCTCCCGGCTCCGACCGCGAGCCCCGCCACCATCGCCCGGGTCGCGCGGTCCTTGATCGGGGACTTCGACACCGGATCCGGGGTGCGCCTCCTCGGCGTCGGCGTCTCCGGCTTGAGCGACTGGATCCAGGACGACCTCTTCGCGGACCAGGCGGAGGACCCCTCGCAGGATGCTGCCGACGACGAGGTGGAGCTCGCCGCGGACCTGGCGAGCCAGCGACGCCTCGGATGGATCCCCGGTGCGGACGTCGAGCACCTGGGGTTCGGACGCGGCTGGGTCTGGGGATCCGGCCGAGGCCGGGTCACGGTCCGGTTCGAGACCGCGGAGACCGGGCCGGGTCCGGTGCGGACGTTCGCGGCCGACGACCCGCAGCTCAGCGCCAGTGGGTCGTGATCCGATCGCCGGGCCGCCACTGCGCACAGGCGTCGAGGTCTTCGGGGACGACCACGGCCACCACGGGATAGCCGCCGGTCGTGGCATGGTCGGCCAGCAGGACGATCGGCTCGCCCGAGGGTGGTAGCTGGACGGCGCCGGTGATCACGCCGAAGCTGCGCACCTCCCCCGGCCGCCGCTCGACCGCCTCGCCCTCCAGCCGCAGTCCGATGCGGTTGGATGCGGAGCCGACGACCCAGGACGCCTCCATCGCGTCGGCATCGCACCACGAGACGTGGGGACCCGGCACGAGCCGGAGGTGCAACGGTGGCGGCTGGAACGGAACCTCCATCGGCACCTCGTCTGGCGACCGCCGGGCGACTCCGACGCCGACGAATCCACCCGTCGCCAGCGGCTGCGGCCCGATGCCGCCCAACGTGTCCCATGAGCGCGATCCCAACACTGGCTCGCCCTCGAAGCCTCCGGATGCCGCGACCAGGGACCGAGCACCGTGGAGAGCCCGCCCCACGGAGAGCACTCCCCCGTCGGGCACGACGACCCGTCGTCCCCACGGCGTCGGGCGGCCGTCGATCTCGATCTCCGCGAAGGCGCCGACGACCGCGACCACCTGAGTCCCCCGTGCTCGCAACCGGCAGCCCGTCATCGTGGTCTCCAGCACCGCGGCATCGACGGCATTGCCGACCAGCCGGTTGCCCAAGGCGAGGGCGCCCTGGTCGAGCGCGCCGGACCGCGGGACGCCCAGATGGGCGAAGCCCGGCCGTCCCCGGTCCTGCAGGGTGGTCAGGAGCCCGGCGTCGACCACCTCGAACCCGCCCGTCACGAGGCCACGAACCTGACACGCGTTCCGGGCGTGAGCAGCGCCGGCTGGTCACGCCCGAGGTCCCACAGCGCGGCCTCGGTTCGGCCGATGATCTGCCAGCCTCCGGGCGACGCCGTCGGGTAGACGCCCGTATAGATGTCGGCCAGGGCCACCGAGCCCGGCTCGACCCGGGGACGAGGATGGGGTCGCCGCGGGACCGCGCGGTCCGCAGGCAGTCCGGTGCAGTACGCGAAGCCGGGGGCGAAGCCACAGAACGCCACCCGATGCAGCTGATCGGTGTGGAGCGCCACCACGTCGTCGGGCGACATCTGCCACAGCGCGGCGACGTCCGCCAGGTCCGGTCCGTCATAACGGGTCGCGAGCTCGACGATCCGCTCCGAGGCGCTGGCGTCCGCACCCACCGACCACTGCGCCACCTCGTTCGCAGACTCGATCGGATCGGCGATCCCCTCCACGAGCACGCTCTCGGCTGCGGGCACGACGTCGCGAGCATCGGGCCACCGTTCCCGCGCTCGTTCGGCCACCGCGACGGCTTGGTCGGGGCGGCACCAGATCAGGAGGGCGTGCGCGCCGAAGGGCTCCGCCGTCAGGCTCACCGAGCGGTTCCTCGCGGCCGGAGCTGATAGCCCGCGGAGATCAGAGCCGCGCGCACTCGGGTGGCCGACTCGACCGCGGCGGGCGAGTCACCATGGACGCACACCGAGTCGAGTCCCGCCTCCGCCAACCGCACGGCGTTGAGCGCGATCTCGGCTGGCTCCTCCACCAGCGCTCCGGGCTCGGACCGAGGAAGCAGGCGCCCGTCGGAGGCGTAGACACGGTCGGGGAACCCCTCGCTCCACACCTCGCGGCCCTGAGCCAGCCCGCGATCACGGAACTCGCCCATCGGCAGCGTGAGGAGCGGCAGCGTGTCCGAGGCCGCCAGCACCGCCTCCGCCTGCACCGGGTCGTCCACCACCCGGTTGTAGAGCGCTCCATGCGGCTTCACGTAGGAGACCGCCGTTCCGCATGCTTCAGCGACCTCCCGCAGGGCCTCGATCTGCTCCGCGACCCACGCGCGGAGCACGTCCGGAGCGACGTCCATCGCCCGACGCCCGAATCCTTCGCGGTCCAAGTACGACACTTGGGCCCCTACGGCAACATCGTGCGCGGCAGCCATCTGGCACACCACTCGCATGGTCGCCCGGTCGCCCGCATGGAAGCCGCAGGCGACATTTGCGCTGGTCACGAGGCCAAGCAGGCCGGCATCGTCGGTGACGCCCTCGCCCAGATCGGCATTCAGATCCACCACGCGCGGCATAGAAACATCCTCTCGCGTGTTGTACCCACTACCGATGATCTACCCACTCTGAGACCTACCTGTGAGTTGCAAAGGAGAAATCGGGGTACGCAACTTCTGGCCGGCCTCGTTCGTCGGTATGTATGACAGCGCAAGGTGAAGGGAGCACCAACCTTATGAGCACCACAACCACTGCCACCAAGCGAACGAGCCGGCGCGACAGTGATGGCGAGGGCCGCGACAGCGTCGGCATGTACCTCGACGAGATCGCACGCACCCCGCTCCTCGACGCGATCACCGAGGTCGAGCTCGCCAAGGCGATCGAAGCGGGCCTCTTCGCCCAGCACCTCCTGGACGAGGGCAGGGTCGGACGCCGCAAGGGTGGCGCACCCGGCTACGCCACCGAGGAGGAGTTGCGATGGCTCGTGGCCGAGGGCGAGCTCGCCGTGCAGCATTTCATCAAGGCCAACCTGCGGCTCGTGGTCTCGATCGCGCGCAAGTACGGTCGCAGCCAGATGCCGATCCTGGACCTGGTCCAGGAGGGCAACACCGGGCTGATCCGCGCTGTCGAGAAGTTCGACTACGCCAAGGGCTACAAGTTCTCCACCTACGCGACCTGGTGGGTGCGCCAGGCGATCACGCG
>JBQCJL010000210.1:0-6016 GCA_051952795.1 Marmoricola sp. | reverse complement strand
TGGTGAAGGAAGGGTTGCCCGAGCTCCTGCGCTGGCTCGACCTCGCCGGTGTGTTCGCCAACGCGGTGCTGGGCGGAGCCCTGGCTCGGCGCTACCGGTTCGACCCGGTCGGCTTCGCCGTGCTGGCGACGGTCTCGGGTCTGGGCGGTGGGATCGTGCGTGACCTGCTGCTGCAGCACGGAACGCCCGTCGCGCTCGTCGACGACGCCTACCTCCCGACAGCGCTGGCCGGCGCGGTGTTCGCGTTTCTCGTCGCCTCCGAGGGACGCGCTTGGCACTCGGTCTTCCCGTTCGTCGATGCCTTGGCTCTCGGCTGTTGGGCTGCCGTCGGCACGCAGAAGGCGCTCGCGTTCGGCCTGGACTGGCTGCCGGCGCTGTTCATCGGCACGGTCACGGCGGTGGGCGGCGGCATGATCCGGGACCTGTGCGTGGGCAACGTGCCCACCATCTTCGGCGGCAACACGCTCTACGCCACCTGTGCGCTGGTGGCGAGCGGGGTGATGGTCCTGATGAAGGACGCCGGTCAGACCAACCTCGGGGCTGTGCTCGCCACGGCCGTGGGTGCCTGGATGTGCTTGATGGCGCGCTGGCGGGGCTGGATGCTGCCGGAGGGCGTGGACGTGGGCCGACTGCCCCGACGGGTGGGTCGGCGGCCGGGTCGGTGACGACGGCCGCCCGGTGGGACGCCTAACTCAGGACATGTCAGCACTCGCGACGGATATATCGATGAGCCCCGCTATGTCCTGAGTTGTGCGCTTGCCCGCTGGACGTCACGACTCTCGTTGAACTTTCCACTCCCGCACCTCGTATCCCTGCTGTGAACGGTGGGAGGCTGGTGGCGTTGCGCCAGCGTGAGAGCGAGGTGGAGCCCGTGGAGGACGATGCGCTGCGCGCTCTGCACGACGCCCACGCCTCGGTGCTGCGTGGCTACGTCCGTCGCCTGACGGGTGACGAGGCACGCGCCGACGACATCGTCCAGGAGACCATGATCCGGGCCTGGAAGCACGGCATCGCCGACTCGCCCACGGGGTCCCGCGCCTGGCTCTTCACGGTGGCCCGCAACCTGGTCATCGATGACGCGCGGTCGGCGCGCAGTCGCCATGAACGGCCCACTGACGACGTGCTCGATCGCGGCCAGGACGACCAGACCGACGCGCTGTTCGACGCGATGCTGATCGCCGACGCCCTCCACAGCCTGAGCCCGGATCACCGGGCCGTGGTGGTGCTGGCCTACTACCGCCGCCTGAGCGTGGCGGAGATCTCCGACGAGTTGGACGTGCCGCCGGGAACCGTGAAGTCGCGCCTGCACTACGGCCTACGCAATCTGCGGCTCGCTCTCCAGGAGCGGGGGGTGTCCCATGTCTGACCACGAGCGCTACGCCGACTGGGACGCGGCCTACGTCCTGGGATCGCTGGGCCGGACCGAGCGCGCCGAGTTCGAGACACATCTGGCGGAGTGCCCGCGATGCCAGGCCGCGATCGGTGAGCTCGCGCCGCTTCCCGGGCTGCTCTCCCGGCTCGAGCCGGACGAGGCGATGGCGCTCCTCGACGAGGGCGAGCCGACACCGGCTCCGGTGCGGCCGCTACCGCGGCGACGGCCCCCGGTCCGGACCGCGGCCGCCGTCCTCGCCGCTGCCGCCGTCGTGCTGCTCGCGGTCCTGATCCCGACGCTCACGCGGACGTCCTCGCCGTCGGTCGCGGCGAGCATCAGCCTCCATCAGACGGTGTCCAGCCCCTTGAGCGCCTCGGTGCAGCTGACCCGGACCTCGTGGGGCACGCGGGTCGACATGACATGCACCTATGCGGCTGGCTACGCCGGCACCAGTGCGGCCTATCGGCTGTACGTGCTGGACCGGAACGGCCATGCGTGGTTGGTCTCCAGCTGGCATGCCGGCCCCGGCGACGTCGCCCGAACCATCGGCTCGAGCGACCTCAGCCCGGCCGATATCGCCTCCGTGCAGGTGCGCAGCGCCAGCGGGACGGTGCTGTTGACCGGTCAGGCATGATCGGTCCGTGACCAACCTCGCCGAGAACCTCGCGAACGCTGCTGCCGAGCACGCGGACCGCCCCGCGCTGCGCCTCGGCGAGGTGTCGCTGACCTACGCGCAGTTCGACGAGCTGGCCAGCCGGGCAGCCGGCCGCATGAGCGAACTCGGGATCACGGTCGGGGATCGGGTCGGGCTCATGCTGCCGAATGTGCTCGAGTTCCCGGTCCTCCTGTACGGCGCACTGCGACTCGGCGCCACGGTGGTGCCGATGAACCCGCTGCTCAAGGGTCGCGAGATCCAGCATTACGTGAACGACTCGGGGATGTCGCTGCTGTGGGTGCATGCCATCGTCGCCGACGAGGATCTGGCCGAGGTCGGGGATGCGCGGATCGAGCGGGTGACTCCGGAGACGCTGCCCAACCTGGCCGAGGTCGAACCCGCCGACGCGATCGGGCGCGACGACCTCGACACCGCGGTGATCCTCTACACCTCGGGCACGACCGGTACGCCCAAGGGAGCCGAGCTCACCCATGGCGGCCTGAACCGGAACCAAGAGATCTGCCAGCAGGACCTGATGCAGGTCACCGAGGATGACGTGATCATGGGGTGTCTGCCCCTGTTCCACGTGTTCGGGCTGACCTGTGGCCTCAACATGGCGGTGGGCGCGCACGCCTCGCTGGTCCTGATCCCGCGCTTCGACCCGGCCACCGTGCTCGAGGCGATCGGTCGTGACCAGGTGACCATCTTCGAGGGCGTGCCGACGATGTACACGGCGCTGGCCGGGCTGCCCGACGCGCATCCGTCGGCCGTCGAGTCGCTGCGGCTCTGTGTATCGGGCGGTGCGGCCTTGCCGGGTGAGATCGTTCGTGCCTTCGAGTCCGCCTACGGCGCCAAGATCATCGAGGGCTACGGCCTCTCCGAGACCTCGCCGGTGGCCAGCTTCAACCGCGTCGACAACGCCAAGGTCGGGTCGATCGGCACCCCGATTCCGGGCGTGGAGTTCAAGCTGGTCGACGACAACGACGCCGAGGTCGCTGCGGGGGAGATCGGCGAGATCGCCATCCGCGGCCACAACGTGATGAAGGGCTACTGGAACCGGCCCGACGCCACCGCCGAGGCCATCAAGGACGGCTGGTTCCACACCGGCGACATGGCGCGGGTGGACGAGGACGGCTTCTACTTCATCGTCGACCGCAAGAAGGAGCTCATCATCCGCGGCGGCTTCAACGTCTACCCGCGCGAGATCGAGGAGGTCCTCTACGAGCACCCCGCGATCCGGGAGGCCGCGGTGATCGGACTGCCGCACGAGACCCACGGCGAGGAGATCGGCGCGGCCGTCGCGCTGAAGCCCGGTGCCGAGGCAACCTCCGAGGAGATCCGCGAGTACGTGAAGGGTCGGGTCGCGCCCTATAAGTACCCCCGCGTCGTGTGGTTCGTGGACGAGCTGCCCAAGGGCGCCACCGGCAAGATCCTCAAGCGTGTGATCGAGGCACCCGAAGCCGGCTGAGGGTCCGCGGCCAACGCAACCCTCTAGGCTCGTCGCATGGCTCTGAACCCTGTTGCTGACGTGCTCAAGAAGGCCAACAAGACGCTCTCCAGCGCTGACGAGACCTTGACCACGGTCGGCGGCACGCTGTCCACCGTCGAGACCGTGCTGGCCAACGTGCAGGACCTGCTCACCGAGCTGCAGAGCGAGCTCGAGCTGCTCAAGCAGCTGCCCGAGATGCAGAAGCAGCTCGCCGAGATCCACGCCGCCGTCGTCAAGTAGCCGTGAGCAAGCGTCTCAACGCACGGGAGCTCATCGAGCTCGGGCTCGACGCCGGGTCGTGGTCGTCGTGGGACGTCCCACCGGAGTACGGCGACATCTCCGACGAGTACGCCGCCGACCTCGCCGCGGCCCGTGAGCGGAGCGGTGCCGACGAGTCGGTGCTGACCGGCGAAGCCCGGGTGCGCGGGCGCCGGATCGGTGTCCTGATCAGCGAGTTCGGCTTCCTCGCCGGGTCGATCGGGCGCGCGACCGCGGATCGGCTCGTCGCCGCCATCGAGCGCGCCACCGCGGAAGGCATCCCGCTGGTCGCCGCGACGTGCTCGGGGGGCACCCGCATGCAGGAAGGCACGCCCGCCTTCGTGCAGATGGTCCGCATCTCCGCCGCGATCGCGCGCCACAAGGCCGCCGGCCTGCCGTACCTGGTCTACCTGCGTCACCCCACGACCGGCGGGGTGATGGCCTCGTGGGGCTCGCTGGGTCACGTCACCGTGGCGGAGCCCGGCGCCCTGGTGGGCTTCCTCGGGCCGCGGGTCTACGAGGCGCTCTATGGCGAGCCCTTCCCGAGCGGCGTGCAGACCTCCGAGAACCTCCAGCTCCACGGCCTGATCGACGCCGTGGTGCCGCCGGAGGAGATCGGCGAGATCCTCGACCGCACCCTCTCCATCCTCCAGTCCACCCCCTCCGCCGACCTTGCCCCTAATGACGCCGACCTTGCACGTAATGACGCCGACCTTGCACTTGATGCGGTCGACCTTGCGCAAACCCGAGATGCCTGGCACTCCGTCACTCGATCCCGTCGCCCGGAGCGTCCCGGCGTCCGCCGACTGCTCAGCATCGGCGCCGCCGAGGTCGTCCCGTTGCACGGCACCGGCCAGGGTGAATCGGACCCCGGACTCCTCATCGCGCTAGCGCGCTTCGGCGATGCGCCGTGTGTCTTCCTCGGTCAGGACCGGCGGGGCCAGTCGGCCGAGCACCCCATGGGGCCCGGCGCTCTCCGCGAGGCCCGGCGCGGCATGCGCCTCGCGGTCGAGCTCGGTCTGCCGCTGGTGACGGTCATCGACACTCCGGGCGCTGCGTTGAGCGCCGATGCGGAGGAGGGCGGCCTCGCCGGAGAGATCGCGCGTTGTCTGGCGGACCTGGTCAGCCTCCCGGCTCCCACGCTCTGCCTGATGCTCGGCGAGGGCAACGGCGGCGGCGCGCTCGCCCTCATGCCCGCGGATCGGATCATCGCGGCCGAGAACGCCTGGCTCTCGCCGCTGCCTCCCGAGGGTGCGAGCGCCATCGTCTACCGCGACACCGAGCACGCCGCGGAGATGGCCCGCGCCCAACGGGTCCGCTCGGCCGATCTGCTGGAGGCGGGCGTAGTCGACCGGATCATCGCGGAGGAGCAGGACGCCGCCGACGACCCGGAGGCCTTCTGCCGGCGCGTCGGCGAGGTGCTGGCCACGGAGCTCAGCCGGCTCTACGGGCGAGACGCCGGGCCGTTCGGACCCCGGGTCGAGCGCTACCTCTGATCGCTCTCCTTGGCTGTCCGCTCGTCCGGGGATATAGTTAGTTAACATCAACTAACTATCGAGAGGATCTTCGTGGCTAAGGGCGCGTCCGCGGGTTGGATGGACAAGGATCACCCGCATTACAAATGGGTGGCGCTGAGCAACACCACCCTCGGCATGTTGATGGCGACCATCAACTCTTCGATCGTGCTGATCTCGCTGCCGCAGATCTTCAACGGCATCAAGGTGAACCCGCTCGCGCCGTCCAGTGTCAGCTACCTGCTCTGGATGATCATGGGCTTCATGCTCGTGACCGCTGTGCTGGTCACGACGTTCGGCCGACTCGGCGACATCTACGGGCGCGTCAAGATCTACAACCTCGGGTTCGTGATCTTCACGGTCGGCTCGGTCGCTCTCGCCTTCGACCCCTACACCGGCGACGCCGGCGCGATGTGGCTGATCCTCTGGCGCGTCATCCAAGGGGTCGGCGGCGCCATGCTCTTCGCCAACTCCAGCGCGATCATCACCGACGCCTTCCCCGCGGAGAAGCGCGGAATGGCGCTCGGCATCAACCAGGTCGCCGCGATCGCAGGCAGCTTCCTCGGTCTCGTCATCGGCGGACTGCTGGCCGTCGTCGACTGGCGGGCGGTCTTCTTCGTGAGCGTGCCGTTCGGCATCATCGGCACGATCTGGTCCTACAAGTCGCTGCACGAGGTCGGTCAGCGCAACCCCGGCAAGCTGGACATCCCCGGCAACCTCACGTTCGG
>JBQCJL010000209.1:0-3888 GCA_051952795.1 Marmoricola sp. | reverse complement strand
AACCCTCACGGTGTACTGATTTGCGAGATTCCGTAACGAGTGCGCGTGACACCGTCCCAGCTTCGGCTGGGGCGGTGTCACGCCGTTCCGATTCACGTCAGGCCGAGCTCCGGCGCGCCATCGCGCTGCCCTCGGATCAAACGCTCCTGCGTGTCTCGGGCTGGGCGATGGTGCTGTTCGCGGCGCTCTTCGTGGGTTTCGTCTTCCACCTCGCCGTCTTCTCCAATCTTGCGGAGCACCGCAGCCAGACGATGCTCTACAACAGCTTCCGCAGCGAGCTCGCGTTCGGAACCGCGCCGATCGGGCAGGTCGACTCCAACGGCGCGGTGCTGCGGCAGGGCGCCCCGGTAGCGCTCCTCGCGATCCCGTCGCTGGGGATCACCGACACGGTGGTCGAGGGAACCGCGGGTCGCGTCCTTCTCGACGGCCCGGGCCACCGACGGGACACCCCGCTGCCCGGCCAGCAGGGCATCAGCGTGATCTACGGCCGTCAGGCATCCTATGGCGGACCGTTCGCCGACATCGCCAAGCTCAAGGCGGGCGCCACCATCAGCACCACCACCGGTCAGGGTCAGGCGACCTACCGCGTGGTCGACGTCCGGCACGCCGGCGACAAGGCGCCCGCGCTGGCCTCACCGAGTGCTGGCCGGCTCACGTTGGTGACCGCGGACGGCACCCCGTTCCTGTCCGGATCGGTCGTACGCGTCGACGCCGACCTCGTCGGCAAGGCGTTCCCGGCGCCGCAACCGGTACTTCTCCCCGGCTCACTGAGCCCCGCCGAGGACCCGCTGGCGTCCGACTCGAGCGGCTGGCTCCAGCTGTTCCTGTGGGGCGAACTGGCGATCATCGTCACCGCCGCCGTCGCCTTCGCACTCCGGCGCTGGGGTACCTGGCATGCCTGGATCGTGGGCATCCCGCTCATCCTGCTGATCGGCACCGAGATGGCGAAACAGCTCGTCATCGTGTTCCCGAATCTCTACTAAAGTCAAAGAGAAAGTGAACTTTGGGTGAACACGCCTCAGGAGTCCCACGAGCACCACGGGGGGATGGCCTGATGCCGCACACTTGGAGTATCCGTTGAAAGGTCCGTCATGACTCTTGCCCCGAGCGCCTTCGATGACACGTTGGTCATCACCGATACCGAGGTTGCGCGCGCTGAAGAGCAGTTGCACCCGGCAGTCGGCCCGCTCGCCGAGCTGCGCGCCGTCGACGTGTCCGCATGGTTCGGTGACCACAAGGTGCTCGACCGGGTCTCCCTGACCATGGAGGCGGGCGGGATCACGGCCCTCATCGGCCCTTCGGGCTGCGGCAAGTCGACGTTCCTCCGGATCCTCAACCGGATGCATGAGCTGGTCCCGAGCGCCTCGCTCGCGGGTCAGGTCCTTCTCGACGGTGAGGACATCTACGACGCCACCGTGCGCATCACGCGCGCGCGCCGCGACATCGGGATGGTCTTCCAGAAGCCGAACCCCTTCCCGGCGATGTCCATCCGCGACAACGTTCTGGCCGGCCTCAAGCTCACCGGCACCAAGGCGCCCAAGTCCGAGAAGGACTACCTCGTCGAGCACTGCCTCAAGCTCGGCGGTCTTTGGAACGAGGTCAAGGACCGCCTGGACGCACCCGGCGGCGGTCTGTCCGGTGGTCAGCAGCAGCGTCTGTGCATCGCGCGCTCGATGGCGATCAAGCCTCGCGTACTGCTCATGGACGAGCCCTGCTCTGCGTTGGACCCGACCTCGACCCGCGTGATCGAGGAGACGATGCGGACGCTGGCCGAGGAGGTCACGATCGTCATCGTCACGCACAACATGCAGCAGGCGGCTCGCGTGTCGGACAACTGCGCGTTCTTCCTGGCGTCGCACGGGACGCCGGGTGTCATCGTCGAGCACGGTCCGACCGACGCGATGTTCAACAACCCGCAGGACTCGCGCACGGCCGACTACGTGAACGGACGCTTCGGCTGAGCCTGCGCAAGGCCGCTGATAATGATCCGGTGACAAGGCGTAGCAACGAGGCCACCGTGGTGGCGGCCGTCGTCGTCGTCCTCCTCTGCCTCCTCATCGCAGTGGGCGTTCTCATCAACGTCGGTGGTGCCAATCCTTCCTATGCCGACGCTCCGTCGACGCTGACCACGCAGGCCGCTCCGGCTCAGGTGGCGACCGTGGGGCAGGAGCAGGCCGCTGGCGACCCCCTGAAGGCGTCGGATGCCTGGATCACGCGGACCTCGCAGGCCAGCGGTATCTCGCCGACCGCGGTAGCGGCCTACGGGGACGCGACCCTTCAGATAGCGCACTCACAGCCGTCCTGCCACCTCGGCTGGAGCACCTTGGCCGGCGTGGGCACCGTCGAGTCCGAGAACGGCACGATCGGTGGCCGTCAACTGTTGGCCAATGGTCTCTCCACCAGCCCGATCTCCGGTCCGGCCCTGAACGGCGCCGGGGGCTACGCCGCCATCCAGAGCGCGGGCGGCGGATGGTCTTCCGCGCTCGGTCCGATGCAGTTCATCCCCTCGACCTGGGACCGCTGGGGTGCGGACGGCGACGGCGACGGCTACATCGACATCAACAACATCTTCGACGCCGCTCTGGCGACCGCGCGCTACCTCTGCGCCGACGGGCACGACCTCGCCACGGCGCAGGGCTGGACCGCCGCGATCTACTCGTACAACCACTCCGCCGACTACGTGCAGCAGGTCTACGCGGCCGCCAACGCCGCCGCGCGCTGACCTCCCCCCGGCCCGCCGACCTTGCACTTATTGACGCCGAGATGGCACCTGTTGACGCCGACCTTGCACGTCTTGCAGTCGAGGTTGCGATTGACGGCGGGTCGGCGTTAGAACGTGCAAGGTCGGCGTTAGAACGTGCAAGGTCGGCGTCAGAACGTGCAAGGTCGGCGTCAGAACGTGCAAGGTCGGCGTCAGAACGTGCAAGGTCGGCGCGGCTTGGTGGCGCCGTAGACTGGCGCTGACCCCCTCGCCTTCGCGAAGGGGGCTTATTTGCGTTGTCCCGTAGGAGATCTGCATGCGCCTCGGCGGACTGTCCGACGTCGTTCTGAGCGACCCCGTTCTCGCCGAGGCGCTCGCCGATGCGAAGTCCGGAGTGCGCAATCGTCTCGACCTCGTCGGCCCCGGCGCACTGCGTCCGCATCTGGTGAAGGGTCTCGTCGACGCTGGCCGGACGGTGCTCGCCGTGGCGGCGACGGTACGCGAGGCGGAGGACCTCACCGACCAGCTCGCCGACCTCGTCGGCGCGGACCGCGTCGCGCTCTATCCGGCGTGGGAGACGCTTCCCCATGAGCGTCTGAGTCCGCGCAGCGACACCGTCGGAAAACGGTTGGCCGTGCTCCGACGGCTCGTCCACGTGGGCGATCTGCGCGTCGTCGTGGCGCCGGTGCGCTCGGTGTTGCAGCCGCAGGTGAAGGGGCTGGCCGACCTCGAACCCGTCGAGCTCGCACCTGGGCAGGAGATCGAGCTGGACGAGGTCGTCCGCCGCCTCGCCGCGGCCGCCTACACGCGGGTGGACCTCGTCGAGAAGCGAGGGGAGTTCGCGGTCCGCGGCGGCATCGTCGACGTCTTCCCGCCGACCGAGGAACACCCGGTGCGGGTCGAGTTCTTCGGCGACGAGGTCGAGGAGATCCGCCAGTTCGCCGTGGCGGACCAGCGGACGCTCACCGAGCACGCCCCCGAACGGCTCTGGGCTCCGCCGTGCCGGGAGCTGTTGCTCACCGATGAGATCCGCCAGCGCGCGGCGGCCCTCGGCGCGGCCCATCCTGAACTGCGCGAGCTCACCGACAAGCTCGCCGAGGGCATCGCGGTCGAGGGGATGGAGTCGCTGGCGCCCGCGCTGGTGGACGAGATGGAGCTGTTGGCCGATCTCTTCCCCGAGAACACCC
>JBQCJL010000208.1:0-3663 GCA_051952795.1 Marmoricola sp. | reverse complement strand
AGCAGCATGGTGTCGTCGTCGAGGTAGGCCGTGACCGAACCGGCGGCCTGGCGGGCGAGGAAGCCCGTCTCGAAGGTGACCTTGCGGGTGCCGAAGCGGCCATTGTCGATGACCGTCTCGACTGCGTAGACGTTGTCGTCTGCAGACATGCGTTTGCACTTTCTGTTCGCGGAGCAACCGCGATGACCCAGAGAGTTCCGGTCTTCGATCGAAGCTCGCGGAGGCGATGCCTTCCGAAAGCCACTGTCGAGGACCGAACGAGTCGGGCCGCTCCTGTTGTTTCTTACTGTTCCAATGTAGAAGAAGGGCCCGCCGCGAGCGACGGACCCTCCCCAGACTATCGACGCAGGCCGAGGCGCTGCACGATCGAGCGGTAGCGCTCGATCTCGGTCTTCTCCAGGTAGTTCAGGAGACGACGGCGCTGGCCGACGAGAAGCAGGAGGCCACGACGGCTGTGGTGGTCGTGCTTGTGCTGCTTCAGGTGCTCGGTGAGGTGGCTGATGCGGTGCGAGAGCAGCGCGATCTGGACCTCAGGAGAACCGGTGTCGCCCTCGCCTGAGCCGTACTCAGCGATGATCCTCTTCTTGGTCTCCGCGTCGGTTCCGATCGACATACGCGGTTCTCCTTCCTTGCTCGTTGCGCGGCGCGCCCGGGCCTGTTCACCGGGGCACTCTGGTTCCGCGGCCGTTCTGACGGCGATGCTGCCCTGTGGGCAACCGGAAAAGGCTATCAGCGGGAGCGCGAGATGCTAAATCGCGCCGAGCAGGGTGCGAGCGCGCTCGACGTCGTCGGCCATCGCCGCGAGCAGCTCGTCGATGCCGCCGAACGCCACCATTCCGCGCAGCCGGGCGACGAACGACACCTCGACCACGACGTCATAGAGCTCGTGGTCGTCGCGGTCGATCACGTATGCCTCCACCCGACGCTCACGATCGCCGGCGAAGGTGGGGTTGGTGCCGACGCTGATCGCGGCGGGGAAGGTCTCCCCGGTGTCGTGCCTCTGGAGCCAGCCGGCGTAGACGCCGTCAGCCGGTGCCGCCTGACCGGCGAGTGCGACGTTCGCCGTGGGGTAGCCCAGCTCGCGGCCACGTTGGTCGCCCCGCATCACGGGACCGACCACGGCGTAGGGCCGGCCGAGGGCCTCGGCGGCGCCCTCGACGTCGCCGGCGGCGAGGCACGTGCGCACGTAGGTGGACGACCAGACCTGCGGCCCGCCGTCGAGGTCGACACCGTCCACCGTGAAGCCGTGCACCGCACCGGCGGCGGTCAGCGAGGCCACGTCACCGGCGGCGCGGTTCCCGAACCGGAAGTTCGCCCCCACCACGACGACCGCGGCGTTCAGGGCCTCGACCAGGATCCGCTCCACGAACTCCTCCGGCGTCCAGGACGCCATCGCGGTGTCGAATTGGAGCGCGACCACGGCATCGGCGCCGGCCTCGCAGAGAAGCCGTGCGCGGCGATCGAGCGCGGTCAGCGTCTGCGGAGCGTGCTCGGGACGCAGGACCGCCATCGGGTGCGGCTCGAAGGTGACGGCCACGACGGGTCGACCCTCGGCGATGAGACCCGCGCGCTCGACCACGTGCTGATGGCCGCGGTGCACGCCGTCGAAGTTGCCGATCGTCACGACCGCGGGGGAACCCTGCGGCACAGGGTCGGTCAGCCAGCGCAACAGAGCCACGGGATGCAGGGTACTCACGAGCGCTCAGCCGACGAAGACGGCCGCCGCTCTGGCCGACTGACCCGACGGCTCGTAGAGAGCCATGAACTCGCCGTCGGGGGCGAAGACGGCGGTGAGGGCATCGAGAGTCAGGTCCAGCCGGCGACCGACGCGGACGTCGGCGGCCTGGTGGTCGGTGAGCTCGATGCTCGGGAAGGCGGCGCGCGCAGCGTCGGCGATCGAGACCAGCGTGAACTGTTCGCTCAGGTCCTCCAGGGTGCGGGCGGCCGCGACGGTATAGGGGCCGACGGCGGTGCGGCGCAGGGCGGTCAGGTGACCACCGACGCCGAGGGCATGGCCCACGTCCCGCGCGATCGCTCGGATATAGGTACCCGAGGAGCAGCGGACCGAGATCTCGACGTCGGCGCCACGGATCGCACAGACCGTCAGCTCGTGGATCGTCACCGGGCGAGCCGGGATCGCGACGTCCTCGCCGGCACGCACCCGGGCGTAGGCGCGTTGTCCGTCGATCTTGATCGCACTGACCGCCGTCGGTCGCTGCAGGATGTCGCCGACCTGCGTGGCGAAGGCCTCGCGGATCGCGTCCTCGGTGAGGTGACCGACGTCCACCGGCTCACCGAGGTCACCCTCGGCGTCATCCGTGCTGCTGGTCCGGCCGAGGCGCACGGTGGCGTCGTAGGACTTCTCGGTCAGCATCAGGTGGCCGAGCAGACGGGTCGCCCGGTTGACGCCCACCACCAGCACGCCGGTCGCCATCGGGTCCAGGGTCCCGGCATGGCCGACCTTGCGCGTGCCCGCTAAGCGACGAACCCGCGAGACCACGTCGTGTGACGTGATGCCCGCGGGCTTGTCGACGATGACCAGGCCGGACTCAGTCGACGGTCTCGTCAAGGTCCTCGTCCGTCTCGCGCGGCTTGCGGTACGGATCGGCGTCGCCCGCGTAGGTGGCACGGGCACGCGCTGCCGCGACCTCCTCGTCGGACTTGCGGGCCCGATCGAGCAGGTCGTCGATCGCGCGCGCCGACTCCGGCAGCGCATCCAGCACGAACTCGATCGTGGGGACGTGCCGCATGCCGAGCTGCTTGCCGACCTCGGAGCGGATCAGCCCCTTGGCCGAGTTCAGCGCGGTCTCGGTGGCGACGATGTCGTCGGACGTGCCGCCGGCCTCGCCGTTGACGCCACCGAGGACCGTGTAGAAGACCGTCGCCTGCTGGGTGTCACCCGACACCCGGACGTCGGTGACCGTGACGAAGCCCAGGCGCGGATCCTTGATCCGTCGCTCGAGCATCTCCGCCACGATCACCTGGATCCGGTCGGCGATCTTGCGCACTCGCGGGCTAGCCATCAGCTGCGCGGAATTTCTCGCAGCTCGAAGGACTCGACGACATCGCCTTCCTTGATGTCGTTGTAGCCCCTCAGCACCAGACCGCACTCGAAGCCCTCGCGGACCTCGGACGCGTCGTCCTTCTCGCGCCGCAGCGACGCCAGGTCGGTGCTCTCCACGATGACGGCGCCATCGCGGATGAGGCGGACCTTCGCGTTGCGTCGGATCACGCCGCTGGTGACCATACAACCGGCGATGTTGCCGATCTTGGACGAGCGGAAGATGGCCCGGATCTCGGCCTGGCCGAGCGAGACCTCTTCGTACTCGGGCTTGAGCATGCCCTTGAGCGCTGCCTCGATCTCCTCGATCGCCTGGTAGATGACCGAGTAGTACCGGATCTCGACGCCTTCCTTGTCGGCCAGCTCAGTCGCCTTGCCCTGCGGGCGGACGTTGAAGCCGATGATGATGGCGTCGGAGGCGGCGGCCAGCATGACGTTGGTCTCGGTGATCGCACCGACACCGCGGTCGATGACCCGCAGCGAGACCTCGTCGCCGACATCGATCTTGGCCAGCGAGTCCTCGAGGGCCTCGACCGAACCGGACACATCGCCCTTGAGGATGAGGTTGAGCTCCTGGCTCTCGCCCTTCTCCATGGAGGCCA
>JBQCJL010000207.1:0-4758 GCA_051952795.1 Marmoricola sp. | reverse complement strand
GTTCTCGACGCAACCCGCGAAGGCAGTCTTCTCGAATCCCTGGACGTCGAGCTTGAGCATCGTCCTCGCGGGATCCATGTCGTGCTTGCGCACCAGCGCGTCGATGGTCGTGGCCTCGACCGACTCCTCGGAGACATAGGCCGATTCCGGCGCGGCATCGGAGTGAGCGGCGAGCATCGGCAGCACCGAGGACGACACCGAGTTGGCCGAGACGTGCATGGTCACGGAGCCCTCGCTGTCGGACAGCGCCGCACGCGTCACGGTCCACTTCGGGTCCAGGCGCGCGCGCTCCTCGAGGGCGCTGAACGCCTCCGCCAAGGGCTCCACGGAGTGGATCCACCCGTCGAAGCCGGCGTGCCGAAGTGAGGCGCCGGTCTGCCCCGTGTTCGCGCCGCCATCGATCACGGTGTCGATGCCGCAGTGACGGATCGTGCGGACCAGGCGGCGGTCGAACGGGTCAGGAACGAGCTGGAGACCCCGCCGATCGATCTCGCGAAGCACGCGCGCCTTCAAAGCTTGAGCGGGTATCCGGAGGGGTTGCGAACGCATCTGGTTCAACCGTCCTTCGTCGAGGTTCGATCACGATCACGACCCGGTCATACCGACCGTGACGGGTGCATGCTGGGCCGGGCCAAAGTCTCGCATCAACCTGCGGGTCATCAGCACCATGGGTCCCCATTGGATGAGGACCGCTGCGACGAGGTTGCCGACGATCGGTCCGGTCATGCCGATCCAATGGGTGAACGCGATCGACACCCCGATGTTGACCAGCGCGATGACGATACCGATTCCGGCGAGCAACCGGATCCTGTCGGCGGCCATGAGCATGTAGGAGTACTGCGTGATGACGGTCATGTAGACGGTCCATACCGCCAGGACGACGAAGAGCGCGAAGGGTGGCACCAGTTTGTCGCCCACCCAGAGTCGCGCGATGGTCTGACCAGCCACGAGCAGGAAGAGGCAGCTCAAGGCTGCGGTGCCCCCCGCGATCTGCAGCGAGCGCCGGAAGCGTGCGCGTACCCAGTCCACCTCGCCACGCGCCAGCGCATCGGCCATCGCCGGCCACATCTGCTGACCGGCGACCGTCAGGGTGCCCGCGATCAGGCTGAAGAGGCGGGTCGCGATGCCGAAGACCGCGGCCGCCGCCGCGCCCAGGATCGAGGAGACCACGATGGCGTCCAACGTGTAGGCCACCACCCAGCCGGCCGAGAGGATGCCGTACTCCAAGCCCGAACGCAGCACACCCAAGCCCGACCGCAGACCGAGGGTGTGGCGGATGCCCGCCAAGGACGGGAACCGGACGAAGGCGAGCACGAGCTGCACCAGGCCGCTCAGCGTCGGCGGACCTGCGAAGGCCAGCACATAGCCCCAGAGGGCAGCGTGGATCGCCACACAGAGTCCGACCGCCGCCACCGACCCCACTGCGGCTACCGCCGTGGCGATCTGCACCGTCGCGCCCTGCTGCATCGATGCGAGAACGCGGCTGCCCACCATGCCGACGATGCCGGCGGCTCCGGTGAGGACGAAGACGATGAGGCTGGCGTCGAGCTCACCCGGCGCGATCGATCCTGCGCCGAGCAGCCGTCGCCATGGCAGCACGTACACCGAGGCGATGCCGAAGACCGCCACAACGGACGAAACCACCAGCATCGCCGACAACACCGAGCCGACCAGCTCCCGCGCCTGCTCGTGGTCATCACGCGCGTGCGCTGCGGGAAGGCGCGTCATGAGCAGCGTGCTCATGCCGAAGTCGGCGAAGCCGAAGTAGACGACCAGCATGGTGAGGATCGAGGTGACACCGAGCTCCGCCGCGGTCAGCGATCGCGCGGCCATCGCTACGCCGATGACCGAGCCCCCCGCGGTAGCGACACGCGCGATCACGCCGGTGAGCGCCGAGCGGAGCACCGCACGGTCGCGATGCGACGCCGTGGCGCTGGCACCCTCGGCGACGTGGCGTCGAGGCTTCCGGCGCTCTCCCGCTCTCTGAGCCCCGTGCCTCATGCCGGCGTCGGCACCCCACCGGCGTGAGCCGCCAGCGGCACCGACCCGCCGTCGTCGGGCGGCCCCGACTCCTCCTGATGCTGTGCCTTGACGAGAAGCGCGATCAGGAACCCGTAGATGATCTCGACGGTCGCGACCTGGAAGTCATCGGCCACCGTCCAATAGACGAGGGATGCGAACAACGTCGCGACGATCGCTCCACCGAGGCCTCGATCGACCTTCATCGACTGGATCGCGGCGTTGATGCTGCCGACGTTGAACAGCACGTAGGCCGCGAAGAAGATCGCGCCTCCGGAGGCCAGCACCCCGAAGTAGAGGATGTGCGCTTCCGCGATATAGCGAACGCCGATGCCGAACAGCGGCGAGTGGTTGATGTCGAGGATGCTCTGATCGAGGATCTGTCCGCGACCTTGGTCGCTGACGGCGGCCGTCGTTCCGCCCGAGAGTCTGGTGGCCGCGAGAACCCCGTCGAGAAGACCGGGAACGAAGAGGAGAACGGATCCGACGAAGAGCCCGGTCGCGGTGAGGATGATGTGCAGACGCTGCCGCACCGCTGGCATCAGGAATGCACAGAGACCGAGGGCAAGCGGAGCAGCCACGGCCCCACCCCGTGAACCGGAGGCGTAGATCCCCAGGAAGAGCCCCGCCAGACCGAGGCGACCGGCCCAGCGCGATGCGCCAGGTTGGCCAGCGAGCCATACGGCGAGCGGTACCGCGAAGACGATGGAGGTCGCCAGGTGCAGTGAATGACTCGTGAATCCCTGCGCCCGGAAGTGCACCGGCGGCGCCGGCGCGAAGATCGAGGCCACCGACTGCAGGCCCTCGTAGCCGAGGAAGCCCACGAATCCGGAGATCGCCACCCCGCTGACGAAGGCTGCGATCGTCCACCGCAGAGCCTTCGGTTGGTAGATGCATGCCAGCGCGATGGCCATCGGCACGACGTAGTTGTTCTCCAGGAGAGATAGCAAGGACGGGAGGGTGCCGGCGCGGGTGCCCAGCGATTGGCCCTGCGCGGAGGTGGCGTAACGGCTGTCGAGGTAGCCCTTGGCGATGGGGAAGTAGACCTGAAGAAGCGTGACCACGATGGCGCCGAGACCATAGGCGTGCAGCCACCAGGGAACACGCACCCCTCCTCGGAAGCTCAACGCAACCAACAGGCCGGAGAACCCGAAGAAGAGAAGCAGAAGACGCGGCTTGAGCCCCCCGACATTGGCTTCGTCCCACGAGATGACGAAGCAGAAGGCGACGATGCAATAGACGGCGACGTCGCCGAGGGACGGTCGCATCGCGAGCGCCAGGCACGCGCCGAAGACCAGGACGATCAATGCCGCACCGATCGCGGCGGCCCCACTCGCCAACGCGACCAGCATCGCGGTGGCGAGGCCGATCGATGTCAGGGCGACGGCCGACCGTCCAGCAGCCACTACTCCACCTGTCCGTGCGCGTCTATCGGAGGACTCCCAGCCGACCCTACGCCGCGGCGGTGCTGCTGCTGCGGCCGTTGCGGATGTACTCACGGACGCGCGTGTACGCACCCGAGTGCCGCAACGGCTGCATGAGACCGGCGACGAGGTAGGCGCCCGAGACCGCCACCGCGGTGGCCTTCTCGCCGGGGGTGCGGGCGTGAGCCAACCGAACCTCGGTCGCTTCGCGCACGATCGGCCAGATCGTCGACCCGCCCTTGCTCTCCTCGTGCCAACGGAGACCCGCCACGACGTCGGGGATGTAGACGATGTTCGGCTCGACCTCGGTGATGCGCGCGATGACGTCCATGTCCATGCAGTACTGGTACTTGGCGTCGAAGCCACCCACGTCCTTGAGCAGCTGCGCTCGATAGGCCAGCGAGCCGGTGAAGATGTCGGCGCCCCGGCCGACCATCGCGCGCCGGGTGATCGGACGCGGGCGGTAGGTGCGGACGATGCGACCAGAGTTCTGGAAGATCGTGCTGCGGCCACAGACCAGGTCGGGCTTCGAGTCCAGGGCGGCCCTCACTGCCGCCAGGCCCTCGGGGTAGACGAGGTCGTCGGCGTTGAGCCACATCACGTATTCGTTGGTGGCGCGCTGGAGAGCCCGTTCGAGAGCATCCGACTGCCCCTTGTCAGGCTCGACCACGACCTTCAGCCAGGGCTCGTCCCCGTAGCGCGCGAGGAGCTTGTCGACCGAGCCGTCCTTGGAGCATGCGTCCTGGAGGAGCACCTCGTCTCCGGGCACGAGATGGTCGGCGATCGACTCGATCGCGAGTTCGAGGTAGGGCCCCGAGTTGTAGGACGGCACCAGAAATGAGATCGGGGTGGTCACGGTGAGATGTCTCCTGAGATCGAGGAACCCTGACGCGGCGAGGTCCGACCGAGCATAAACGGTCGATTACCAATCCCCACACACCGTCCGGATCGACGGCAGTGCAGACTTGCCCTTGCCAACGCGACGAGGGGAAGAACACGTGACGACGCAATCGATGCGCAACGCGATCCGGGAGCGCGCCAAGCTCGTGGTGCGAGAGCAGCTGGGCCGAGTCGGGGTCAGCGTGGGCACCGATCCGTACGCCAACCGACTGACCCGGACGTTGCGCGCGCACGGCATCGAGACGGTGCTCGACGTCGGCGCGAATGTCGGGCAGTACTCGGCGCTCCTGCGCTCCGCCGGCTACCCCGGCCGCATCATCTCGGTCGAGCCGCTGGCCGACGCATTCGCGCAACTCTCCCGCCGCGCGCGCAACGATCGCGCGTGGGTCACCGTCAACTCGGCGGTCGGATCTGA
>JBQCJL010000206.1:0-4020 GCA_051952795.1 Marmoricola sp. | reverse complement strand
TGGCCCGCGACCAGTCCGGTGAGGCCCGCGAGCAGGACCGCCACCGCGACGCTGGCCCACCGCAGGACACGCGCAATTACAGCGTCAGTCACGTCGTTCGTCCGTTCCTTCGCCAGCGGGGGGTCTGAAGAATTATGCCGTTAGGGTTGGCGCTGTGATTGACCCCCGCGTACTTCGCGATGACACCGACCTCCTGCGGGCCGCTCAAGCGCGGCGCGGGTTGAGCGACGACGTCGTCGACCGGGCACTGGAAGCCGACAAGGCGCGCCGCGAGGCGATCGCCGACTTCGAGTCACTGCGCGCGGAGCAGAAGTCGCTGAGCAAGCAGATTCCCCAGGCGCAAGGCGACCAGCGTGCCGAGTTGTTGACCCGCACCAAGGCGCTCGCGGCGGAGGTCAAGGAGGCCGAGGCCGCTCAGACCCGTGCGGAGGAGATCTGGCGCGAGGCCATGCTCGCGATCCCCAACCCCGCCGCACCCGAGGCTCCCGCCGGTGGTGAGGACGACTTCGTCCTGCTCGAGACCGTCGGAACGCCGCGTGAGTTCGACTTCGAGCCGCGCGTCCACATCGAGCTTGGCCGCATGCTCGGAGCGATCGACATCGAGCGCGGGGCCAAGGTGTCCGGCTCGCGCTTCTACTTCCTGACCGGTGTCGGCGCCCAGCTCGAGTTCGCACTCATCAACCTGGCCATGGATCAGGCGCGCGCCGCCGGCTTCACGCAGGTGATCCCACCGGCGCTGGTCCGGCCGCGGGCGATGGACGGCACCGGATTCCTCGGGCAGGCCGCCGACGACGTCTATCGCATCGAGGGCGAGGACATGTACCTCGTCGGCACCTCCGAGGTCCCGATGGCCGCCTACCTCTCCGACGAGATCCTCGAGGGCGGCTCACTGCCGCTGCGCTACGCCGCCTTCAGCCCGTGCTTCCGCAAGGAGGCCGGCTCGCACGGCAAGGACACCAAGGGCATCATCCGGGTCCACTGGTTCGACAAGGTCGAGATGTTCGTCTACACCACGCTCGAGGACGCCGAGGCCGAGCACCAGCGCCTGCTCGCCTGGGAGAAGGAGTTCCTCGACAAGCTGGAGCTGGCCTATCGCGTGATCGACGTAGCCGCCGGCGACCTCGGGCTCTCCGCCCAGCGCAAGTTCGACTGCGAGGCCTGGATCCCCACGCAGGGCAAGTACCGCGAGCTCACGTCGACGTCGAACTGCACCGACTTCCAGGCTCGCCGTCTGGACATCCGCAAGCGGGACGCCGACGGCATCGGCCCGGTCGCCACCCTCAACGGAACGCTCTGCGCGATGACACGCACCATCGTGGCGATTCTCGAGACGCATCAGCAGGCCGACGGCTCGGTCCTCCTTCCCGAGGCCCTGCGGCCGTACATGGGCACCGACCGCCTGGTCCCGGTTTCGTGACGGACCCTCTGGGTCCTCCTCAACCGACGACCGAGTGGGTCCCCCGCCTCGTCGCCCTTGATGTAGACGGGACGCTGCTGGCCTGGGCCACCGGGACCGGTGGGGCGATCGAGCATCTGACGCCTCCGGTCCACGAGGCCGTCCTCGCCGCGGCGGATGCAGGAGCCCACATCGTTCTCGCGAGCGGACGCTCGATTCACGCGATGCTTCCGGTTCTCGATGCGCTCGGGCTCGGCAGCGCCGAGAACCCGGTGTGGGCGGTCGCCGCCAACGGCGCGGTCGTCTTCCGCTACCCGCCGGTCGAGATCGTCCACGAGGACACGTTCGACGCCCGCCCCGCGGTGGCCGCGATCCTCGCGGAGCATCCCGACGTGATGGTGGCCGTCGAGGAGAGCGGTGTCGGCTACCGCCTCAACCAGGAGTTCCCGCCTGGTGAACTCGATGGCGAGATGATCATCACCGAGACGGACACCCTCATCAGCGAGCCGGTCAGTCGTGTGATCATCCGCGACCCGGCCGCGACCGCGGATGACTTCGTGCGCCTCGCCGCCCGCCTCGGGCTCCACGGCACCAACTACGTCGTCGGATGGACCGCCTGGCTCGACCTCTCGCCGATCGGCGTCGACAAGGCGAGCGGTCTGGAGGTGGTCTGCGGTCACCTCGGCATCGATCGCGCCGACGTCCTGGCCGTCGGGGATGGCCGCAACGACATCGAGATGCTGACGTGGGCCGGTCGCGGCGTCGCCATGGCCCAGGCCGTCGAGGAGGTCCGCGCTGCCGCTGATGCCGTCACCGGGACCGTCGCCGAGGATGGTGTCGCGACCGAGCTCCGGCGCTACTTCGCATGAGCCTGACCTGGGTGGCCGCCTCCGACCGCGCGGATGCCCTTGCGGCATTGGGGATTCACGAGGTCGCGCACCGCTGTCAGCGTTGTGGCTCGCTCGATCACGGTCAACCGTATGCCGACGGCGTGCGCGGGCTCAGCCTGTCGCATGCCGGCGGGGTGACGCTCGCGGTGCGATCCGAGGGTCCGGTGGGCATTGATCACGAAGTCCTCGGCACGCCGCTCGCTCGCGACGTCGTTGCGCACCCGTCCGAGGACGCCGGCGCGCTGTCCCTGTGGGTGCGCAAGGAAGCCGCGCTCAAGGCGACCGGGCTGGGCCTGCAGGTCGACCCCGCCTCCTTCTGGATCCACGACGGACGTGTCGGGGGACTGGCGGGATACGACGGACCCCCGCTGGAAGTCGTCGACCTGGAGATCGAGGGGTTCGTCGCAGCACTCGCGGCAGCTCCAGTGCTTCACTAAGACATGTCCGAAGCTCTTCGAACCTGGCCGGTTCTGAAGCTAGGAGATTCCATGCGCAATCCCGTTCTCTTCATCGCCGGTCTGGTGATCGCCGTCATGGGCGCGGTCTTCAGTCTTCAGGGCTTCGGCGTGCTCAAGGGCAGCTCGATGAGCAACACGACAACGTGGTCGACCACCGGTCCGATCATCGTCATCGTCGGCTTGGTGATTGCCGGATTAGGTGTGGGCAAGCGCTCGCGATAGTCCTCACCGCCGCCTGGTGAAGCGGACGTCGCCGTTGGGTAGCTCGTTGACGAGGTAGCGGGTGTCGTGGGCGCGTTGGTGGTGCCAGGGGCAGAGGAGCTTGCCGTGGGTGAGGTCGGTGCGGCCTCCTCGGCTCCAGGGACTTTGGAAGTGGTGGGCTTCGCACCAGGCGGCGGGGATGGTGCAGGCGTCGGCGCGGCAGGTCTGGTCCCGCAGCGCCATCGCTCGGCGTTGGGCCGGGGTGAACAATCTCCGCGCTCGGCCCATGTCCAGGATCTCGGACTTTCCACCGAGGACCGCGGGGATGATCAGGGCGTTGCACGCCAGGCGACGGGCTTGGCTGGCGGTGATCCGCAGCTCGCCCTCACTGCTCCCGGTGACCGATGCGGCGGCGAGGTCCTTGCGCAGGTCGGCCAAGGCGATGGTGACCATCACGGTGGTCGCGGTCCCGCCGTGGATAGGGAGTCGGTTCGGGTCCAACGTCTCGATGAGAGTGTTGAACGCCTCCCCGAGCCGCTGAGTGTAGGGACGCCGCTCCTCGATGCCCACTGCCGAGAGATGCCTCGGAGCGGTCAGTGATTCCAGGTGGGTGCGTAGCCGGGCGGCGATCGCATTCGTGGTCCGGATCCGAATCTCAGTGACACCCTCGATGCCACCGGGTCGGGCCAGGAACAGAACCGACAGATGCCGAGCGGCGCGGCGTTCTTGCCGCTCCAAAGCACGCGCCTCAGCCGCCTCCCCGACCTCCGGAGCGACGACCTCCAGCACCCGCCCCGCGAGCCGAGCCAGCTGCTTCTCGCTGAACTCCGGTGCGATCTCCACCAGATGCGCCTCCGCCGAGGTAAGCACCTCAAGCGACACCCCTTCATCGCTGCGCAGCGCCTCAAGCGCTCGGACGATGATCCGCGCCTTACCCGTGCTCAAACTCCCGCGCAGCCCCGCCGCACACACGATCTGCCAGCGATCGGCAAGCGCCTGCCCGAGCTTCTCCAACGCCACCAGCGGCGCCCGATCCACCCGCGCCTGATGTGACACGAAGTCCGCAACCGTCCGA
>JBQCJL010000205.1:0-6333 GCA_051952795.1 Marmoricola sp. | reverse complement strand
GCGCCCACGGGTCGTCGACGTGCGCGGGAGCGCGGTCGGCGATGCGGTGACCCTTCCAGTCCAGCCAGCCGTCGAGGTCGGCGGGCGGGTTCTTGGTGCGGCCCTCCCACCAGACCTCGTGCGTCTTCTCGTTGTAGGCCACGTTGGTGAAGATCGCGCCCATGCCCGGCTGGATCGACTGCAGCGCGGTCGGGTTGGTCGCCTCGTTGGTGTCCTTGGCGACGCCGAAGACGCCGTTCTCCGGGTTGAAGCCCCGGAGCACGCCGTTCTCGTCGGTCCAGATCCAGGCGATGTCATCGCCGTAGAACTCGACGTAGTAGCGGTCGCCGAGCGCATCGGGAGCAAGCGTCATGGCCAGGTTGGTCTTGCCCGAGGCGCTGGGGAAGCCGCCGCAGATGTTCCACTTCTTGCCGGTCTGCTTGTCGGTGATGCCGAGCAGCATGAACTGCTCCACCAGGAAGCCGTTCTTCCAGCCGTCGTAGGAGCCCTGGCGCAGGCCGTGGGCGATCTTGCCCAGGAGCGCGTTGCCGCCGTAGGACGAGCCGAAGTGCAGGATCGTGCGCTCGTCGGCGACGGTCACGAAGTAGCGCTTGTCTTCCGGCGTGCCCTGGCCCAGGTTCTCCAGGTCTCCGGTCACGTGCACCGCCCGCACGAAGTCGTCGCCCATGTCGTTGATGTACTCGACGCCGACGCGAGCCATCCGCATCATCTGGAGGACGACGTTGCGGTTGTCCGTGAGCTCGACACCGGCCGCGAACTTGTCCAGCGGCGAGCCCTGGGGCGCCATCAGGTACGGGATCACGTACATGGTCTTGCCCGCGGAGGCGCCGGTCATCAGGTCGGTCAGGAGCGGCTTCATCTCGGAGGCGGGCCGCCAGTTGTTGTAGGTGCCCTTGTCCCGCTCGTCGCTGGTCGCGACGATCGTGCGCTCCTCGGAGCGGGCGGTGTCCTTGTGGTAGCTGCGGGAGTAGTAGGAGCCCTCGCCCGCGGGCAGCAGCTCACCGGCGTCGAGCGACTCCTGGATCAAGCGAGCGTCGTCGGCCTCGCCGACCACCTCGACGCGCTCAGCGCCGGTCACTCCCACCCAGTGATGCACGTAGTCGCGTACCTGGGCGTTAGTCAGCCCAGCCGCGTCGAGCACCTTGTCCACGTCAGCCGTGTCAGCCATCAAGAGTTCCTTTTGTCGAGAAACGAGGTTCGGCCGCAGAAGGGCCGGAAGCAGGCTACACGATTGAAGATCTCTTCAACTCGGCTAGTCTCGCCCCGACGATCGTCCACTTGACAGTCACCCGAGATCAAGCCTCCCGACGAAGGGGTCGTGCCGTGCCCAGTGCCGTGAGCATGCCGCTGTACCAGGCGAAAGCCGAGTTCTTCCGCACCCTGGGCCATCCCGCGCGCATCCGGATCCTCGAGCTGCTCAGCGAGCGCGACCATGCCGTGCACGAGCTCCTGTCCGAGATCGCGATCGAGGCGAGCAACCTGTCCCAGCAGCTCGCGGTCCTCCGTCGGACCTCGCTCGTGGTCTCCCGAAGGCAGGGCGGCTCGGTCGTCTACAGCATCAGCGTGCCCGAGGTCCGCGACCTGCTCACCGCGGCTCGCAGCATCCTCACCGGGCTCGACCGGGGCTTCGCCTGAGCCAGCGCGTAGTATGGGCACCACGCAATCCCGTTCGAGTTGGAGTCACTGATGTTCCGTAACGGCCTCGAGCCCTGGCACCTGCTGATCCTGCTCGCGATCGTGCTCTTGATGTTCGGCTCGACCAAGCTGCCCGAGCTCGCGCGCGGCATGGGTCGTTCCATCCGCATCTTCAAGTCCGAGATGGCCGAGGGCAAGGACGGCAAGGACGCCGAGCCCGCTCAGATCGAGGCCAAGGCGGAGACCACCGAGGCTGCGCCGACCGAGTCGGTCAAGCCCGAGGAGATCCAGCCGAAGTAGCGCCTCCTCAGATCGCGCCGGACGCCGCCGAGGAATCGGCGGCGTTCGCTATGTGGAGTGCTGTCCAGAGGTCGACCCGGGTCTGGGGATCGTCCAGCGAACGCCCGAGACGTGCCTCGATCGCGCGTACCCGCTGGGCGACGGTGTTGCGGTGGATCCCGAGATCGCGAGCGACCCGGACGTGAGATCCGTGGTGGCGCAGGAACGACCCGAGGGTCTCCAGCAGCTCGGCATCCTCGGGCGCCCGCAACGGAAGTAACAGGCCCTCGGCGAAGGCTCGGGCGCGCTCGGGCTCCAGGAGTGCGGCAACCCCGGCCGCGGACTGCTCCCGCCAGGTCACGGGTGCGCCGACGGCGGCGCCGGCCAGGGCGAGCCCGGCGGTCCGATAGGAGGTGACCACGTCCTCGGCATCGACCGAGCGCCCGAGCCCCGTCCTCAGCCGCCGCGCGGCGATAGCGGCGACGTCGCGCACCTCGGCGGGGCGACCCAACACGACGAGCTCGCCGCCCACGACCGCCTGGGCGAGGATGCCGGGCCGCACCCGACCCTGGTCGAGGCGGTCCAGCACCTCGTCGACATCCTCGGCCGGTCCTGCGGCACGGAGCATCAGGCAGGTCGACGGCAGCACCGCATCGCTGCTGCCGATCGCGCCCAACAGCAGCTCCGCACCACGGCGATCACCGTGGATCAGCAGTTCGATCGCTCGCGCGGCCAGCTTCCGCCGGGTCTCGAGTCGGTCGTGACGGTGCTCCTCGGCGAGGTTGAGGAGCACGACGGCTGCGGCGATCGCGGCTCGATGCACGAGCGTTCCCGATCCCTCGAACCCCACCGCCAGGTAGCGCGCCGGGCGGCCATGCACCCCGATCGGCTGCACCATGAGCGTGCCGCCGCTGCCCGGAACGCTCGATGCCGCCCGAAGACCGCGGGGCTGGATCCGAGCGACCTCCTCCGCCACGAGGGTCTCGGCGAAGATCCCCGGCTTCGGGCCGACCGGACCCACCTGGACGCGGCCCTCCACGCTCACCAGACAGGCGGTGCCGCCGAGAGCGTCGGCGAGCGTCATCAGCAGGTCGTCCGGCTCATCGGACCGAGCAGCGGCCCGGGTCAATGCCTGGTGGATCTCGAGACTGTGCTGCGCGGCACGACTCTCCTCAGCACGCACCAGGTCCGCCACCGCACGGCTGACCGCCACGAAGGTGGTCCGTCGCGGGATCTCGAGGACATTGAGGCCCCAGCGCTCCGCTGCGCTGAGCAACGACGGCGGAGCGGACGCGAGACTCAGGTCGACGCCCAGTCCCAGCGCGCACACCCGGGCCGAGACCAGACGCCGGATGTAGTCGTCCCATTCGAGGTCCCAGGTCGTCATCTCCAGAGCGGTGGTCAGGAGGATCTCGCCGCCTTCGAGGAAGGGGGTCGGGTCGGCGAGCTCGCTCACCGCCACCCAGCGCACGTCGGCGTCGGGATGCGGCAGGTGCACCGCCCTCAGCGCCAGAGCCGTGTCGCCCAGGAGGTCGCTCACCGAAGCCATGGGTCCATCGTCGCACGTCCATGTACAGATCGCACATTGTGGTTGGACATCATGTGCACTTCGGCCACTGACGGCTTGGGGTGGGCCGCGTAGCGTCAGGATCATGACCGCTTCGAACTCCGCCGTCACGGGCGGCCCCACGCTCCCTCAGGAGCGCCGCATCGTCACTGAGATCCCCGGGCCGCGCTCCCGCGAACTGGACGCGCGCCGGACGGCTGCCGTCTCCGCCGGCATCGGCATCACCCTCCCCGTCTACATCGAGGCAGCCGGTGGCGGCGTGCTCGTCGATGTCGACGGGAATTCGCTGATCGACCTGGGCTCGGGCATCGCGGTGACCACCGTGGGCAACGCCGCCACGCGCGTGGCGGAGGCCACCGCGGCCCAGGCACACGCGTTCACCCACACCTGCTTCATGGTCACGCCGTACGAGGGCTACGTCGAGGTCGCCGAGGCACTGAACCGGCTGACCCCCGGCGACTTCGAGAAGCGCTCGGTCCTCTTCAACTCCGGCGCCGAGGCCGTCGAGAACGCGGTCAAGATCGCCCGCGCCTACACCGGCAAGAAGGCCGTGGTCGCGTTCGATCACGCCTATCACGGTCGCACCAACCTCACGATGGCGCTGACCGCCAAGAACATGCCGTACAAGAGCCGCTTCGGTCCGTTCGCCAGCGAGGTCTACCGGGCACCGCTGTCGTATCCCTTCCGTGACGGCGGAGTGAGCGGTGCCGAGGCCGCGGCTCGCGCGATCGACACCATCGAGAAGCAGGTGGGCGCGGAGAACCTCGCGGCCGTCGTTCTCGAGCCGATCCAGGGCGAGGGCGGTTTCATCGTGCCCGCACCCGGCTTCATCCCGGCTCTCATCGACTGGTGCCAGGCCAACAACGTCGTCTTCGTCGCGGACGAGGTGCAGACCGGGTTCGCCCGCACCGGCGCGATGTTCGCCATCGAGCACGAGGGCGCGGTCCCGGACCTGATCGTGTCGGCCAAGGGGATCGCCGGCGGACTTCCGCTCAGCGCGGTGACGGGACGCGCCGAGATCATGGACGCCTCGCACACCGGCGGACTCGGCGGCACCTACGGCGGGAACCCGATCGCCTGCGCCGCCGCCCTCGCGGTTATCGAGACGATCGAGCAGGACGGCTTGATCGAGCGCGCGCGTCAGATCAACGAGCTGATGATCGCGCGGCTGGAGAAGTTGCGCGCCAATGATGCTCGCATCGGCGACATCCGCGGCCGCGGCGCCATGATCGCCGTGGAGCTGGTGAAGCCGGGCACCACGGAGCCGGACGCCGACCTCACCAAGAGGATCGCGGCCGCCGCGCATCAGAAGGGTGTGGTGGTCCTGACCTGCGGTACCTACGGGAACGTCCTGCGCTTCCTGCCGCCGCTGGCGATCGGCGACGACCTGCTCGCCGAGGCGTGCGACGTGCTCGACGAGGTGTTCGGAGAAGTCCGATGACCGCGGTCGCCGCCCCCGCGGCCCAGGTGAAGACCAACCCGCTGGACGACGCGCGCACCCAGCTCGCCGCGGCCATCGACCTGCTCGGCTACGACCACGGCACGTACGCACTGTTGGCGACCCCACGACGCGAGGTGACGGTGGCCATCCCCCTGCGCCGCGACGATGGATCCGTCGAGGTGCTGCAGGGACACCGGGTGCAGCACAACTTCTCCCGCGGACCTGCGAAGGGCGGTCTGCGCTATGCCCCGAACGTCGACCTCGACGAGGTCCGCGCTCTGGCCATGTGGATGACCTGGAAGTGCGCGCTCCTCGACGTCCCGTACGGCGGCGCCAAGGGTGGAGTCCGGATCGACCCGCGGCACTACTCCCAGCGCGAGCTCGAGCGCGTCACCCGTCGCTACACCAGTGAGATCAGCCCGTTGATCGGTCCGGAGATGGACATCCCAGCCCCCGACATCGGCACCGACGAGAACACCATGGCCTGGATGATGGACACCTACTCGGTGCAGCAGGGCCACACCGTGCTCGGCGTGACCACGGGCAAGCCCGTCGGTCTCGGTGGCTCGCTGGGTCGTGCGACCGCGACCTCGCGCGGCGTCGTGCACATCGCGCTGGGCGCCCTGAAGCAGTACGGCATCCCCATCGAGGGCGCCACCGCCGTCGTCCAGGGCTTCGGAAAGGTCGGTCGGTATGCGGCCAGGTTCCTCGCCGAGGCCGGCGTACGCGTGGTGGGCGTCAGTGATCAGTACGGCGCGCTCTACAACGCCTCCGGTATCGACATCGCCGAGCTCGAGACATTCGTCGACGCGAACGGCAAGGTGTCGGGCTTCCCGGACGCTGACGCCATCGATGGCGACGAGGTCCTCGAGCTCGACGTCGACCTGCTGGTTCCCGCTGCCGTGGAGGGCGTCATCCGCGCCGACAACGCGCCGCGGATCAAGGCCAAGCTCGTGGTCGAGGGTGCGAACGGCCCGACCAGTCCCGAGGCGGACGAGATCCTGGCCGCCTCGGGCACCGTCGTGGTTCCCGACATCCTGGCCAACGCCGGTGGCGTGGTTGTCTCCTACTTCGAATGGGTACAGGCCAACCAGGCGTACTGGTGGAGCGCCGTCGAGGTGGAGGCTCGCCTCGCGGAGCGGATGCAGTACTCCTGGGAGCAGGTCCACAGCTATGCCGCCGACAAGGGCATCTCACTGCGCTCGGCAGCGACGGCCATGGCCGTGGAGCGCGTTGCCAAGGCACACGAGCAGCGCGGCCTCTACCCGTAAGCCCGTCCGACCTCCGACCCACTCTCGACAACACGAAGGACCTCCGATGGCGAACGAGAACCCTCTCCCCCAGTCCGTGCTCGACTACATCGCATCGCTGGATGCCGCGCACGGCGTGTGCATCGACGGTAAGCGCGAGG
>JBQCJL010000204.1:0-2726 GCA_051952795.1 Marmoricola sp. | reverse complement strand
TTCCACCGGCGCGGGCAAGTCCACCTTGGTGAACTCCATCGTCGGCGCCGCCGTGACCGAGGCGGGCGTGCTGCGTCCGACGACGCGGTCGCCGGTGCTGGTGCACAACCCCGACGACGCCGAGTGGTTCGTAAAGGCGCGCATCCTTCCGGACTTCCGGCGCACGGACCGGTCGTCGGCCGATCCGGGTCTCCTTCAGCTGGTGGCATCGCCCAACGTCCCCCAGGGCATCGCGGTGCTGGATGCCCCCGACGTCGACTCGCTCGAGGAGCGCAACCGGGTTCTGGCCGCTCAACTGCTCGACGCCGCCGACATGTGGCTGTTCGTGACGTCGGCGGCGCGCTACGCGGACCAGGTGCCGTGGAGCTACCTGCGCCGCGCCGCCGAGCGCAAGGCGGCGGTGGCGATCATCCTGGATCGCACGCCGGCCGCGGCCGTCGGCGAGGTGTCGGCACATCTGAGCCGCATGCTGGTGGCTCGCGGGCTGAAGGACTCGCCCCTCTTCACCGTTCCGGAGGGCGACCTCGACGCGGAGGGCCTCCTGCCGCAGGCGGCCATCGAGCAGATCCAGGTGTGGCTGGAGCAGCTCGCCGCCAATGAGCACGCCAAGACCGCGGTGGTCCGGCAGACCCTGACCGGCACCGTGCGGAGTGTCGCCGAGCGCACCTACACGGTCGCCGACGCCTGCGCCCGCGCGGAGGAGGTCTGCGACGGCCTCCGCGGCTCGCTGGTCGAGACCTACGCGGGAGCGATCGATGAGGTCGACCGCTGCGCGGCGAGCGGGCGCCTGGTGAGCGGCCTTCCCTCGGGGCGCGGCGGTCTGTCGCACGCGGAACAGGCACTGGCGGCCGTCATCGCCGACACCGCCGAGCGGGCCGCGGCGAGCGCCGTGCAGCGCTGGAACGCCACCGACGCAGGCCGGGCTTTGCTGGTCGGCCATCCGCAGCTGGCCGCCGCGTCCCCGGACATCGCGCGACGATGCGCGCAGGTGGTGAGCCGCTGGCAGCAGAGCGCTCGGCAGCTGGTCTCGGCGCAGCCGGCGACCACCGAGAGCTCCTCGGTCAGCGTCGAGGACCTCGGCGCAGCCCTCCAGATCGTGACCCTGAGCGGCACGACGGACGCGGCAGGGTCGCGGTCCGTCCTGGCCGGGGTCTTCGCGCCGGAGGTCCAGGACCGCTTGATCAGTCGGTCGCGCAACGAGCTCCTGCGCCAGACCGAGGACGTTCTCACCGACGAGGCGCAGCGGTTCGAGGCGCTCGTCGGGGTCAGCGGAGCGCACCGCGCCGACGCCGAGGCGCTGCGCGAGCTGGCCCGCCATATCGATGATCTTCGCCTGCGGAATGAGGACTGGCTGTGATGGACGAGGTCCCGCCCGCCGACGGCGATGTGCTGCTCGACGGTGCTCGACGGTCGCTCGCACCCACCAGCGATCTGGATGCGCGCCTGGCGCACCTCGATGCGGTCGTCGAGGCCTTGAGGTCGCGCACGCCGAGTGCTGCGGTCGACGAGGCCGCGACCGTGATCGCGCGCGCCTCGGCACGTCTGCGCCTGTCGGCCGACCACACCGTGGTAGCACTCGCGGGCGCCACCGGATCGGGCAAGTCGTCCACGTTCAACGCCCTCACCGGACTGGATGTCGCCTCCGTGGGCGTGCGCCGTCCGACCACCTCGTGGGCGATGGCGTGTCTGTGGGGGAGTGCGGGTGCCGCCGAGCTGCTGGAATGGCTGGGGATTCCCCAGCGACACCAGGTCGTCCGGGACTCGCTGTTGGACACCGCGGGAGAGTCCGACGAGTTGCAGGGCATGGTCCTGCTCGACCTGCCCGACCACGACTCGACCGAGGTGGCCCACCGCCTCGAGGTCGACCGCCTGGTGCACCTCGCCGACGTGATCGTCTGGGTCATGGACCCGCAGAAGTACGCGGATGCCGCCATCCATGACCGCCTGCTGCGCCCCAACGTGCAGCACGCAGGCGTCATGGTGGCCGTCGTGAACCACATGGACGAGGTCCCGGAAGAGGGCCGCGATCGTCTCTATCGGGACGCGCGGCGTCTGCTCGACGACGACGGCCTGTCCTCGGTTCCGCTGATCGCGACCTCTGCTCGCGTCGGGACCGGGCTCGATGAGCTGCGCTCCGTCCTGGCCGCGCGCATCGCCGACAAGGCGGCGAGCCGCACACGCATCTCCGCCGATGTGGACGTCGCTGCGCAACGGTTGACCGCCGAGGTGGGCTCCACGCCGTCGGAGGCCGGGCTGCCCGCACTGCGCGACGGACTCATCGCCTCGCTGACCGAGGCCGGCGAGACCACGGTGATGCCTGAGGTCGTGCGCAATATCGTCCGCGAGCAGACCCGCTCGTTCGCCGCGGGTGCGAACCCGGCCGTCGCCACGTCGATCACGCAGGTCGCGCTGGAGCAGACCGACGCACTGGTGGCCGCTCTGCGCGAGCCGGCGCCAGCGCAAGCCCCGGTCGTCCGCGAGCGCGGCGGCATCCGCTGGCTCCCGGTCTTCCTGTTCCTGGTCTTCCTCGGCGGCGCCGGTTGGCTCGCGGCGGCCCTCGTCAAGGACGTCCCCAACGTCGTCGCCGCCGCGGTGGTCACGGGTGTCGCGTTCCTCGCCTGGCTGCTGTCGGTGTTCATGAAGCGAGCGGAGCCTGCTGCGCGACCTGCCCGGGACGTCCGCGGCGGTTCGGTGGCGAGCGCGGTCGATCGTACGGTCGTAGCCGC
>JBQCJL010000203.1:0-5841 GCA_051952795.1 Marmoricola sp. | reverse complement strand
CGCCTCTGAAAGTCCGTATGAGCCGATCTGCGGCTGGCTGTAGGTCGCGCGCGGGATCATGGCGAAATCGATCTCCATGGTCTCGGCGCCCGCCATGGTCTCGGCCGCCACGACGCCCATCGCCTCGGCCGTGTGGGCGAGCATCATCTTGCCGGTGACGTCGCCGATGGCGTAGACCCCGTCGACGTTAGTCCGGCCGCGCTCGTCGATGGCGATGGCGCCACGCTCGGTGGTCGCGACACCCGTGGCCTCGAGGCCGTAGCCGGTGAGCCGCGGAGCGAAGCCGAAGGCGGCGAGGAACTTGCCGGCCTCGAGCACCTGCTCATCTCCGCCGGCCGCCGGCGCGACCGTGACGCGCACGCCCGATCCGGTGTCCTCGACCTTCTTGACCGCGGTCGAGAGCAGGACGTTCACACCGAGCTTCTTGTAGTGACGGAGGAGCTCCTTGGAGATCTCCGCGTCCTCGGTCGGCACCATCCGGTCGAGGAACTCGACGATGGTCACGTCCACGCCGAAGCTCTTCATGACGTAGGCGAACTCGACACCGATCGCACCGGACCCGCCGATGACGATCGACGAGGGCAGGTTGGAATCGAGGATCTGCTCCTCGTACGTGACCACGTTCTCAGAGAGCTCGACACCCGGAACGAGTCGAACGGTTGCTCCCGCGGCGATGATCACGTTGTCGGCCGTCACGGTGCGCGAGCCGCCGTCGTTGAGAGCCACCTCGATGGTCTTGGGACCGGTGAAGGTGCCCCAGCCGTGGATCTCCTCGATCTTGTTCTTCTTCATGAGGAAGTGGACGCCCTTGACGATGCCGTCCGAGACCTGGCGGCTGCGCGCATGGGTGGGCTCGAACGACATGGAGGCGTCGCCGCTGATCCCGAACTTGTCCTTCTCGTGCTGGAGCACGTGCGCGAGCTCCGCGTTCTTCAGCAGGGCCTTGGACGGGATGCAGCCCACGTTGAGGCACACACCGCCCCAGTACTTCGCCTCGATCACGGCGGTCTTCAGACCGAGCTGCGACGCGCGGATCGCCGCGACGTAGCCACCGGGGCCAGCACCAAGGACAACGAGGTCGAAATCGCTCACGCACCGAGCCTATAGGCAGGGCGAGATACGCTCATCGGGTGGCTTTGGAGCAGCTCGAACTCGGTCTCGTCGACTACCGTGCGGCCTGGGAGCTCCAGCGCGACCACCACGCTCAAGTCGTCGCCGGAGCCGCCGACCGGGTCCTCCTCCTCGAGCATCCCGCGGTGTTCACCTGCGGCAAGCGGACCGATCCTCACGAGCGACCCCTCGACCCTGGTGGCGCGGACGTCATCGACGTGGACCGCGGCGGCAAGATCACCTTCCACGGGCCCGGGCAGTTGGTGGGGTATCCGATCGTGAAGCTGCCCCAGCACGTGCTCGTCGTCGACTACGTGCGCCGGATCGAAGAGGCCCTGATCGCAGTCTGTGCGGAGTTGGGCATGACGACAGCGCGGATCCCCGGGCGCAGCGGGGTCTGGCTCCAAGCAGGTGCGGGCAGACCCGAGCGCAAGATCGCCGCGATCGGCATCCGGGTGAGCCGCGGCGTCGCCATGCACGGCTTCGCCATCAACTGCGATGTCGACCTGGACTGGTACGCACGGTTCGTCCCGTGCGGGATCTCCGACGCCGGGGTCACGTCGCTGAGTGCGGAGCTGGGTCGCGATGTCACCGTCACGGAGGTCGCGCCGATCGTCCGTCGCCACCTCGAGGACCTACTCAGCTGGCAGCCCTATGAGTCCACCCCCGACTATGAGGCGCGGCCGGAGCCCGGACGCCTGCGCGTGCCCGTGCTGCAACCCAGCGCAACGTAGACTCGCCGCCGTGACCTCTGAGTCGATCCTGCCTCGCGAACCGAAACTTCTCCGACTCGAGGCCCGCAACACCGAGACCCCCATCGAGCGCAAGCCCGAGTGGATCAAGATCCGCGCCAAGATGGGCCCGGAGTACCAGGACCTGCAGAAGCTGGTGAAGTCCGAGGGACTGCACACCGTCTGCCAGGAGGCCGGCTGCCCGAACATCTTCGAGTGCTGGGAGGACCGCGAGGCGACGTTCCTCATCGGCGGCGACCAGTGCACCCGGCGCTGCGACTTCTGTCAGATCGACACGGGCAAGCCCCAGCCGCTGGACCGCGACGAGCCGCGTCGAGTGGCCGAGTCCGTGCGAACGATGAGCCTGCGCTACGCCACCATCACCGGCGTCGCACGCGACGACCTCGCCGACGGCGGTGCGTGGCTCTACGCGGAGACCGTGCGCGCCATCCACGAGCTCAACCCCGACACCGGCGTCGAGAACCTCATCCCCGACTTCAACGGCAAGCCCGATCTCCTGACCGAGGTGTTCGAGTCGCGTCCCGAGGTGCTCGCCCACAACCTCGAGACCGTGCCGCGCATCTTCAAGCGCATCCGACCGGCGTTTCGCTATGAGCGCTCCCTCGATGTGCTGACCCAGGCGCGCGCCTTCGGTCTGGTGACCAAATCGAACCTCATCCTCGGCATGGGCGAGACCCGCGAGGAGGTCAGCGAGGCACTCCGCGATCTGCACGCGGCTGGCTGTGAGCTGATCACCATCACGCAGTACCTGCGCCCGACGCTGCGCCATCACCCGGTCGAGCGCTGGGTGAAGCCGGAGGAGTTCGTCGAGCTCCGTGAGGAGGCCGAGGAGATCGGCTTCGCCGGCGTGATGAGCGGCCCGCTGGTCAGGTCCTCCTACCGTGCCGGCCGCCTGTACCAGCAGGCGATGGCAGCGCGCGAGGTTTCGTGACGCGGTCTGCGACCGCTCCTCAACCTCCGAGATCTGAAAGACTGCTCCTCATGGCACGCGACAAGAACAAGCCGAAGCGCTCCTCACAGCTGCGCCAGGCGTACAAGGCAACCAAGGCGCTCGACCCGCAGCTGGGCGTGATCCTGCTGGCGGTCTTCGTCGGCGTGGCCGTGGTCGCGGGCCTCATCATCGGCTTCCTCGCCCAGACCCTGATCTTCGGCATCATCGTCGGCCTGCTGGCCGGCTCCCTAGCGACGCTCATCGTCTTCGGTCGTCGTGCGCAAGCCGCCAACTACGGAGCACTCGAGGGCAAGCCGGGTGCCGCCGCTGCCGCCCTCGGGATGCTGCGTCGCGGGTGGAAGGTCGAGCCGATGGTCGCCTTCAACAAGCAACAGGACCTGGTCACGCGCGTCGTCGGTCCCCCGGGCATCGTGCTGATCGGCGACGGCAACATGAACCGCCTCAAGCCGTTGATGGCCTCCGAGCGGCGCCGGCACGCCCAGGTCGCCTCCGAGACGCCGATCCACGAGGTCTACCTCGGCGACGGCGAGGGCCAGGTGCCGTTGCGCAAGATCGTGCGGCACGTGTCCAAGATGAAGCGCGCGATCAAGCCCGCCGAGAGGACCGACATCCTCCAGCGCCTCAAGGCGGTGGACGCCCGCCGCGGCACCATGCCGATTCCGAAGGGGCCGGTGCCGACCTCGATGAAGGGTCAGCGCGGCAACCTCCGCGGTCGCTGAGGGCTACTTCTTGGTCGTCGAGGCGATCACGGTCGACGCCGCCGGCGCCTGGATCTGGACGGGACTTCCCCAACGGGTGATGTCCACTCGGGTATCGCCGACGCCGCCAGGCAGGCTCACCATCACTCGGCGGACCGTGTTGTCGTCGTTGAGGTAGAGGTCCTCGGTGAGCGCCTCCCCCGATCCGAGGTTGGCGCTGCCCAGTCCCTGCCCGGTCGCCTGGAGGTATTTCTGCTGATCGATGACGATCCGGTAGTGCTGGACCTCGGCGCCGTCGATCTTCCCGGCGCCGGCGTACCGGAACGTCTTCTGCCCCTTGCTGAACCGCGCCACCATGGCGACGGGATCGATCGCCTTGAAGGTCAAGATCTCCGCGGTGTCGGTCGCCGACAGCTTCACCCACTTGCCCACCGGAGTCACTCCGGCCGCTTGGAGATAGCGACTCCCACCGATTCCGATCAGCGTCTCCGTGCTAGTGCTCGCGGAGGCGGCCGCCTGGGTCAACCGGTACGTGAACGTTCCCGACGTGTCGAAGTCGATGGTGGTGATGACGCCACTGCCGGTCGTGACCTCATGGGCGGTGTGCAGGTTCTTGGACGCCGCGGTGATCGCCGCCACCAGATTCGCCGAGGTCAGCGGGACATAGGCCTTGTCGCCGCACGCCGACAGCACAACGGTGTAGGCGATGAGCGCAACGAGCGCGCCACGCCGAGCCGTCATCGGCTCAGGAGCCACTCGTGACGATCGCCGACGGTGCCGGCGCCTGGATCGTGACCGGGTTGTTCCACCCGGAGAAGTCCACCTGCATGGTCCCCACCGGGGCCGGAAGCGTCACGGTCATGCGCTTCAGCACGTTGGCGTTGGTCAGGTACAGCTGTTCATTGATGGTCTTGATGGCGGCGATGCTGGGGACTTGGGAGGCGAGCGCCTTGAGGGAGGTGCCGAGCTGGGAAGCATCCGCGACGAGCGTGTAGTGCTGCACGGTCTGACCGTCGATCTTGGTCGAACCGATGTACTTGATGCTCTTGACGCCCTTCTGGAACTGCGTGGCCAGACCCTGGAGGCCGAGATTGCGATAGGACTGCGCCCCACCCGCACCGAGTGCCGCCGCGTCCGCCTTGACCCACTTGCCGGCCGGCGTCGCGGGTGGGACCTGGAGATAGATCGTGTTGCCGATCAGGCGCAGGCTCAGCGTCGACGAGGCGGTGCCGCTGCCCTTGATCGTCATCGTCATCTGCATGGCGACCGGCTTGTTGTAGTCGAAGTCCGCGTCGATGGCGAGACGGGACGAGGCCTTCATGCTCATGTGCACCGACTTCACCGTCTTCGACGCCTGCGAGACCGACTTCGCGAAGTCCGCCTGAGCCAGCGGCTTATACGACGAGCCGCATGCGGTGAGCGACAGCGTCGCCGCCGCCGCGACGGCGGTGGTAACGATCCGACGGGTGTTCATGAGTCGCCTCCGACTTCGCCATGCAGGACAAATCGCAGGCAGCCTAATGGTCGGCGCTATGAGCGGGGTCAGGCCACGACGAAGACGGCGGAGTCGACGGCCATGTCATGCAGGCCGCGGCCATCGGGCTTGTAGACCAGCGGCGGAACCACGAGCAGGATCAGGAAGGTGCGGATCACGACGGCGAGAGGGGTGAGCCGCGTGCCGTCGAGGCGACGCACGCGCATCCTCAGCGCCACCTGGCCGAAGCTGCCCCCGATGAGGACGGTGAACACCACGACCTCCGCGAAGAGCACCAGCGGCACGTAGAACCCGCCGCCCACCTTGGCGTAGTTCGACCCACCCACGATCGCGATGAAGACCAGCGTCGACGCGATCCAATCGATGAACAGGGCTGCGATGCGTCGGCCCCAGCCCGCGGGCGCCAGGCCGGCTGGCGACTTGGGGGCGGCGGACGGTGACGCGGATCGATTGGACATCAGCGTGACCCTACCGGGCTATGGACGCCGTGTTACATGCCGGAAACAATCCAGTTAAGTTCGATTAATGGCCTTCCCTTAGGGTGTTGGCCGTGCGGAGGCAGCGTCGCCTCGCGCGAACGCATCTGCATCACCCACCTTTCACGCGGTCGCCTGCGCGGCCAAGGAGGACGAATGTTCAGCACTGGAGATGAGCTCCTCAAGTTCATCAAGGACGAGGGAGTCGAGTTCGTCGACGTCCGCTTCGTCGACCTTCCCGGCATCCAGCAGCACCTGACGGTGCCGGTGTCGTCGTTCAACCTGGACCCGATGGCGTTCGACGGCTCGTCGATCCGCGGCTTCCAGGCCATCAACGAGTCGGACATGGCTCTGTACC
>JBQCJL010000202.1:0-3606 GCA_051952795.1 Marmoricola sp. | reverse complement strand
CACGACGCTCTTCCGATCTCGGCTTCCGCAACGCACAGGCGTCGGTGCTCGCACCCACCGGAACCATCGGCTTCATGATGGACTGCGACACCACCGGCATCGAGCCGGACTTCTCGCTGGTCAAGTTCAAGAAGCTGGTCGGTGGCGGTTCCATGGAGATCGTGAACCTGACGATCCCGCGGGCGCTGAAGAAGCTGGGCTACGCCGAGGAGACCATCGAGGCGATCGTCGAGTACATCGCCGAGAACGGTCACGTCATCGACGCTCCTGGCCTGAAGATCGAGCACTACGAGATCTTCGACACCGCGATGGGCGCGCGTGCGCTGGCTCCGATGGGTCACGTGCGGATGATGGCGGCCTGCCAGCCGTTCCTCTCCGGTGCCATCTCCAAGACGGTGAACCTCCCCGAGAGCGCCACCATCGAGGAGATCGAGCAGGTCTACATGGAGTCGTGGAAGCTCGGCCTCAAGGCCACCGCGATCTACCGGGACAACTGCAAGGTCGGTCAGCCGCTCAGCGACGCCAAGGCCAAGCCGGTGGTTGAGGAGGGCGAAGCCCGTCACGAAACCACCGTCGTCGAGGTCCACAAGCCCTTCCGCAAGCGCCTGCCGAAGTCGCGCAACTCGCGGACGACGAGCTTCACGGTCGCCGGTGCCGAGGGCTACATGACCTCGGGTGCCCACGACGACGGCGAGCTCGGCGAGGTCTTCCTCAAGCTCGGCAAGCAGGGCTCGACCCTGGCCGGTGTGATGGACGCCTTCTCGATCGCGGTGAGCATCGGCCTTCAGTACGGCGTGCCGCTGGAGACCTACGTCTCCAAGTTCACCAACCTGCGGTTCGAGCCGGCCGGTATGACCGACGACCCGGACGTGCGGATGGCGCAGTCGATCATGGACTACATCTTCCGTCGCCTGGCTCTGGACTACCTGCCCTTCGACGAGCGCAGCATGCTCGGCATCTACTCCGCCGAGGAGCGCCAGCGTCACCTCGAGACGGGATCCTACGAGCCGACGGTCGAGACCGGCGGTGCCGCCGAGCTGATTCAGGGCCCGGAGATCGAGGTGCTCGACGCCTCGGTCGAGGAGCAGCCGAAGGCAGCTCCGCACAGCGCTGAGGCGGCGACGGTGCACACCTCCGCCGAGCTCTTGGAGAAGATCACCGGCACGGCGGTGGACTCGCCGCTCTGCCTGACCTGCGGGACGAAGATGCGCCCGGCCGGCTCCTGCTACGTCTGCGAGGGCTGCGGCAGCACCTCGGGCTGCAGCTGATGCCGATCGCGGTCTAACGCTCGGTCACCCCGAGTGCGGCCCGGTGGTGCGGCGTTCATCCGCGGCAGCACCGGGCCGCACTCGTTGGTGGCGAGGCGCCGCCCACTCCTGCGGATCCGCCACTTGCGCTTGCGGCGCCCACCAGGGAGACTTGGCGATTATGAACAGTGTTCATAATGCCGGGCCCACGCGGCGTCGGTCTGCCCTCATGTCGGTTCTCCTGCTCTGTCTCGCGAGCGCGTTGCTGCCGGCAGCTGCGGCCGACACCGCAGGGCCCCCCTCGCCGACGGTCGACCCGTTCTATGTCTATGCCGGCGCGAGCCCGCTGAGCTCGATCGCTCCGGGAACCGTGCTGAAGACGCGGACGGTCCCGTACGGCTTCGCGGGAATCAATGTGCCCGTCACGATGACGCAGGTTCTCTACCGCACCAGTGGCGTGTCGAACCGCCCGACCGTGACCGTCGCCACGATCTTCAAGCCGCTCTTCGGCACCGTCACGAAGCTGGTCTCCTACCAGTCTCCCTATGACTCGATCAGCCCGCGGTGCGAGCCGTCGTACACGATGCGCGGCGGTGGCCCAGTCGCTCAGAACGCCTATACGAGTGCCGACCTGACCATGTTCGGCGCTCTGCTCGCGCAAGGCCACGCCGTGGTGACCGCCGACTACGAAGGTGCTGACCAGGAGCTGCTCGCCATGCCGGTCGAGGCACACGGTGTGCTGGACGGGGTCCGTGCGGCTGAGCATGCATTGAACCTCCCGCACACCACTCCGGTGGGCTACCTCGGCTACTCCGGCGGAGGCGTGGCGACGCAAGCGGCGGCGCAGTACGCACCGTCCTACGCACCCGAATTGAACGCGGTGGGGTATGCGGTGGGCGCCGCGCCGGTGCAGGGGGCCCATACCCTCGCCTATATCAACGGCTCCTCGTCGGTCTCCGGCATCGCTGGTCTCTACGGAACGGCCGACGGTGCGGGCGTGATCGATTGGCCGGTGGGCATTCCCATCATGATCAACGTCATCCAGCGCATCTATGGTCAAGATCAGCTGGCTCCGTATCTCAACAGCTACGGGCGACAGGTGGTCCAGGAGGTCGCGGACGCGTGCCTCACCGAAGTCGCGGTGAAGTACCCGGGACTCACCTACCAGTCGATGCTCAAAGCGCCGTACCAGAACATCTACCGCCTGCCGAGCTTCGTGCGCGCCATCAACACCCTTCTCGTCGCGGCGCCCCCGACGAGTCCGCATGTACCGATGTTCTTCGGCCTCGGCAAGGCGGACAACGTCGGCGACGGAATCGCGATCGTTCGCGACACTCAACAGCTTGCCTACGAGTACTGCCGGCGCGGTGCTCCGGTTCAGTACACGGTGTATCCCTTGGCGAACCATTTCGCGGCGCTGCCTCCGTGGGTTTCGGAGGCGACGCAGTTCATCAGTGCGCGCCTCGACGGCCAGCCGGCGGTCAGCGACTGTGCGTCCATCACCCCCGGCAGCTCCATCGCGCCGCTCCCGATGCCCTCGGTGGACCTGACCTGGGCTGGCTTCAACGCGACTCAGCATGGGTACGTCGCCTACCTCCGGCTTCGGGCCGGGGGCACGTTGCCCAGCATCTCCGTGACGCTCAGCCAAGGCTCCCGGCAGGTAGCCAGGTTCGTCGTCCCCCATCTGACGCACGCCTACAGCCGAGCGGTGCTCCGCACGTCCTCCGGCCGGGCGCTACCGGCCGGGCGGTACACCGTGCGCGTCACGTCGACGGGTGTCACCCTCGACAAGCGCGCGATCTCGGTGCGCTGATCCTGGCCGAGACCCGCACACGCTCCAGGTTCCGGCAACGTCTGGCACCATGTGGTGGGGCACCGCGCGCTCATGGATCTGCCGCGGCGTTCGAGGGCGCTGTGGAGAGGGCACGGTGGAGCAACGGATGGCGACACGATGGGGCGACCGGCAGGCGCGTGACGCCGACATCCGGGAGTCGGCCCGGCGCCTTCTCCGGGAGCGGGGCTACGTCGGGCTGACGATGCGCCAGGTGGCTTCCGGTGCCGGTATCGCCCTCGGCTCGGTGTACCTCTACTACCCCTCCAAAGAGGATCTGTTCGCGAGCCTCTACATCGAGCGCCTCGAACAGATCATCGAGGAGCTATCGACGCAGTTGTTCGAGGCGGCCACCTTGGGGGAGGCCATCGTCCAATTCGCGACCGGCTACATGGAGGTCTACCGCCAGTTCGGCAAGGACGTCGACCTGTACGCGTTGGCTGCGTCCGATCGAAGCGACGACAACGGCTCGTACGACCGATTCCTGGCGACGGCGGCTCGCATCTTCGACACCGCGTGGGCTGGACT
>JBQCJL010000201.1:0-3566 GCA_051952795.1 Marmoricola sp. | reverse complement strand
GGAGGCCGCGAGGGCACCGGTATCGACGCCATCGACTGGATCGTGCGCGCGGCCGAGCTGGGCGCGGGAGAGATCCTGCTCAACTCGATGGATGCCGACGGCACCCGGGACGGCTTCGATCTCGAGCTCCTGCGGGACGTGCGTGCCGCTGTCGATGTGCCGGTGATCGCGAGCGGAGGAGCGGGTGCGGTCGAGCACTTCGCGCCCGCCGTCGAGGCCGGCGCCGACGCCGTGCTAGCCGCGAGCGTGTTCCACTTCGGCACGCTGCGGATCCACGAGGTGAAGGACGCCCTGGCGACCGCCGGCTGGCCGGTGCGCTAGTCCGACCGCGGTAGCCAGCAGAGGCCGAAGCGGTCCCCGGCCTGCCACTGCTGCTTGTTGGGCCACTCGACGCTCCAGGAGTATTTGAGCGCGCCGTGCGCGGCCTTGGCCGCGATCTTGCGACAGCTCGCGCTGGCGACTCGCGTGGTCTTCGGAGCGAGTTAGGTGGCGTTCTTCGGAAGGCTCACCTGTGAGACCGCCCGCCAGTGTTGGGGTCGCGAGCAGAGCTCGCGGCGGAAGGAGGCGGAGGACGGGGAGGTGTTTCCGCAGGTACCCCAGCGATCCAGGGCCCTCGCGGGCTTCAGGGCGAGGTGCATCGTCCCCAGCACGCGGGCGAGCGTGTTCGGAGCGGCGAGCACCACGAGGTCGCAGCGGTACCAGTTCGCTCCGCGCGCGATCTGCGTGGGTGTCGGAACGAAGGGGATCGCCTGGATCTGGGAGAGGTCGAAGATCCCGGCGCGAGCGCCCGTGTAGGTCTCGACCGCGTGGGGGCAGCTCACCGCGAGCAGCTGCTGCACAGCGGGCGCATTGATGTCCAGGTGCTTGACCTGGGACTTGGCCACCAAGGTGCCGACCGCCACGGTGATGGCGGTGTGTCGGCTGGTGCACGGCACGGTCGGGGTGTCGTCCGACGCGGCGGCGGCCGAGGCGAAGGTGAGGTTGCGACAGGCCCCTACCGCGGGCGCGGCCGGGGGCGGCGTCGGCTTGGGCTTGGGCGCGGGGTGCGCCTTCGGGCCACCACAGGCCGTCGCGATCACGGCGATCGCGGCCACGAGGATCGCCCACCCCCGCTGCCTCGAACCTGTCACCGCCACACGCTCCTTGCCCGTCACTTACTTGGTCGTCTTCGCCCAGCACACGGCCCGGCGGTTGCCCGCCTTCCATTCGGCCGCATGAAAGACGGTATAGCCGTACTCATAGGTGTTCGCATAGTTGAAGTAGGCGGCGATCGCGTCGGAGCAGTAGTTGTTCGCGCGAATCTGCGACAGATGGTCGCCCGGATAGGGGTCGCTCGGCTGCCCCAGCTTGACCGCGGTGACAGCGCGCCAGCTATGCGGATGCGCGCAGGAGACCTCGGTGCGGGTCGAGAACACCTCCCCGGTCGCACAGGTCAGCCACCGGTCCGGCGGGAAGCCGATCAGGAGGTTGCTCAGCGTCTGCGGGATGGTGACCATCGACGTCTGTTCGGGTGGCGTTCCGACCACGTCGCAGCGGAACCAACGCGCCCCCCGCTTCCACGCCTCCGGACTCGGGCCGAACCAGGCCCAGCTCACCTGGATGCGCAGCACCAGGCTGTCGCTCGCACCGAGGTAGGACTCGAAGGCTGGACCGCAGGTGCGATACGCGTAGGCGCCGACGCGGGCAGCCCGGTAGTCGGTGCCGACCGAGCGGGGGAACGTGGCCACGCGGTAGGTCTGCGCCGTGTGCGGCGTGCTACACGGGACCGTTCTGCTGTCGTCGGTACGCGCGCTGAGGTCGGCGAGGGTCAGCACCCGACATAGCCCATTGGCAGGGGGCTTGAGGCGGTCTGAAGGAGGAGCCTGCCCGCACCCGCCGGCGAGCACTGCCACGCCAGCACACAGTGCGATCACGGACCAGCGCGTCACGGTGCCGCCTAGCCCAGCTGACCGCATGCGGTGAACAGCGCGGTCAGGGAGGCGTTGGAGGTGTCGCCGGAGGCGGCCGCCACCAGGACCTTGCGCAGCAGAGCGCGGGTCAGCGTCTTGTCCAAGCAGGTTTGGAGCTGCTGTCGCTTGGCCGCGGTAGGGGGTGCGATGCGGGCCACCAGCCCGTGGGTGATGATCGTGGTCGGGTCGGCACACCTGATGTACAGGTCGGCGTAGGTCCCGGCGTCCTTGGTGCTCAGCGTGAGGTTCAGGCTCTTGGCCGGCTTGATGCCCTTCGCCAAGAAGCCGTACCTGATGGACTGATCGACCCCGAAGTGATCGATCACGCCGGTGCCGAGGCAGGCGGCCTCGCTGTTGGTCAGCCGCTGGCCCGAATGCGCGCTGACGGTCAGGAAGGTCTGCGAGACGGCCGCTGCGGCGGCGGCGCTCCTTCCGCCGTCATCGTGACCGCACGCCCCGAGGAGCACTGCGCACGCGATCGCCGCGACGGCGGTGGTGAGGCGGGCGGGCGCAGTCATGGGGGCGAATCTACCGGGAGCGTTTGCTACCCTGGACGCATCATGTTGCGCGGCCTGCTTCTTCGCTGCCGCAGCGAGGTCTGACGAGCCGGACCCCTCGCTGCGGAGTTTTCGCGTTCTGGCGCCCCACACTCCCAGCGAAGGAAATCCCGTGACCAATCTGAGCAACAGCTCCAATCAGCAGAAGCCGTCGGTCATGCCCATCGGGCGTTACACGGCCTTCCAGCCGGTGGTCGTACCCGACCGCACGTGGCCGGACAAGAAGATCACCCACGCGCCGCGATGGCTCTCCACCGACCTGCGCGACGGCAACCAGGCGCTGATCGACCCGATGACGCCTGCCCGCAAGCTCAAGATGTTCGAGCTGCTGGTGCAGATGGGCTACAAGGAGATCGAGGTCGGCTTCCCGTCCGCATCGCAGACGGACTTCGACTTCGTCCGCAAGCTCATCGAGGACGATCTGATTCCCGATGACGTCCAGATCTCCGTGCTGACCCAGGCGCGCGAGGACCTCATCGAGCGGACCGTCCAGTCCCTGGTCGGCTCGCAGCGCTCGACGGTGCACCTGTACAACGCCACGGCCGAGCTGTTCCGGCGGGTGGTCTTCAAGGTGACGCCGGAGGAGTGCATCGGGATCGCGACGCGGGGCACCGAGCTGGTGATGAAGTACGCGGAGTCGCTGCTCGGCGACATCGTGGGCTCGGAGTCCTTCGGCTACCAGTACAGCCCGGAGATCTTCACCCAGACCGACACCGACTTCGCCCTGGCGGTCTGTGAGGCGGTCTCGGATGTCTGGCAGCCCGAGCCCGGGCGCGAGATCATTCTCAACCTGCCGGCGACGGTCGAGATGTCGACGCCGAACGTCCATGCCGACCAGATCGAATGGATGGGCCGCAATCTCGACAGGCGCGACAGCCTGATCCTGTCGCTGCATCCGCACAACGACCGGGGGACGGCGATCGCCGCGACCGAGCTGGGGCTGCTCGCCGGCGCCGAGCGCGTCGAGGGCACGCTGTTCGGCAATGGCGAGCGCACCGGCAATGTCGATGTCATGAATCTGGCGCTCAACTTGTTCAGCCAGGGTGTCGATCCCGGGATC
>JBQCJL010000200.1:0-4008 GCA_051952795.1 Marmoricola sp. | reverse complement strand
GCCGAAGCCGGCGGCATGGACATGCCGTGGGTCCGCCAGCTGCTGGAGTGGCAGAGCGAGGTGGAGGATCCGGGCGAGTTCCTGGATGCGCTGCGCTTCGAGATCACCGCGGCGGAGGTCTATCTCTTCACCCCGCGCGTCGACGTGATCGGTCTGCCTACCGGCTCCACGCCGGTCGACTTCGCCTACACGATCCACACCGAGGTCGGCCATCACACGATCGGCGCTCGCGTCAACGGTCGCCTGGTCCCTCTGGACTCGGTGCTCGACCACGGCGATGTGGTCGAGATCGTGACGTCCAAGGCGCCGAACGCTGGCCCGTCCCGCGACTGGCTCAACTTCGTGAAGTCGCCGCGTGCGCGCACCAAGATCCGCCAGTGGTTCACCAAGGAGCGCCGCGAGGAGTCGATCGAGCACGGTCGGGACCAGATCGCGCGTCTGGTGCGCAAGCAGGGTGTCCCGATCAAGCGCGTGTTGACCCATGACGCCCTGACCGCAGTGGCCTCGGAGTTCAAGCTCGCCGACATCGCCGCGCTCTACGCCGCGGTGGGGGAGGGCAACCTCGGCGCCCAGGCCGTCGTACACAAGATCGTCGATCTCTACGGCGGTGCGGAGGACGACCGCGAGGAGGAGCTGGTCGAGGCGGTCACGCTCAGCCAGCCGAGGCGGACGCCCCCGGGCGGGGAGACCGGCGTCATCGTTCCGGGCGTGAGCGACATGCTCGTGAAGCTCGCTCGCTGTTGCACGCCGGTGCCCGGCGACGACATCCTCGGGTTCGTGACTCGCGGGTCGGGCGTCTCGGTGCACCGGACGGACTGCACCAACGCCCAGGACCTGAAGTCACGGCCCGAGCGGCTGGTGGAGGTCCAATGGGCCCCGACCGGCAAGTCGATGTTCCGCGTGCAGATCATGGTCGAGGCACTCGACCGGGCGCGCCTGCTCTCCGACATCACCATGTCTCTCGCCGATCATCACGTGAACATCGTGTCGGCATCGCTGAGCACGGGCCGCGACCGCGTCGCCCGCAGCCGGTTCGCCTTCGACATGGCCGATCCGCAACACCTAGGCGGGATCTTGAAGGCGGTGCGTACAGTCCCAGGCGTCTTCGACGCCTATCGAGTGACGCAATAGCGCACCTTCGGCCGCGTTGTCGGCGGTCGACGGGCTACCAGCCCGCCTCCCTTCTCCGCCTTGCCGAAGGCACGCTCTTGCGTCACTCCCGCAGATGGGGTCAGGAGGAGAACTCGGCCGCAGTCTTCTCCGCCATGGCCAGGAAGGCCCGGCGGCTCTCGAGGTCACTCTCGATCCTGGCGGCCTTGGTGGTGTCGCCGGCCGCCCGCGCCTTCTCCAGATCGGCCTCGGCCTTCTCGATGCCCTCGCGCAGCTTGGCCACCATGTCGTCGGCTCGCGCGGACTTCTCGGGATCGCTGCGCCGCCACTGCGCGTCCTCGGCCCCACGGATGGCCTGCTCGACCTTGCGCATGCGGCCCTCGAGATCGCCGATCATCGCCCGGGGCACCTTGCCAGCGGCCTCCCAACGCTCGGCGATGCCGCGGAAGGCGCGCTTGGCGGCGTCCAGATCGGTGATGGGCAGCAGCGCCTCGGCCTCGATCAGGAGTTCCTTCTTGACCTCGGCGTTGCTGCTGAACTCGGCATCCATCTGGGCGTTGGCCGCGTCACGCGCACCGAAGAAGATGTCCTGCGCGCCGCGGAATCGCTTCCAGAGCTCGTCCTCGACGGCACGAGGTGCGGCGCCGGCCGCCTTCCACTCCTGCATGAGGTTGCGGTAGCGCGCCGCGGTGGCGCCCCAGTCGGTGGACGAGGACAGCGCCTCGGCCTCCTTGGCGAGCCGCTCCTTGATCGCCTGGGCGGCGCCGCGCTTCTCGTCCTGCTGGGCGAAGTGCGCCTTGCGCGCCTTCGTGTAGGCACTGCGCGCGGTGGAGAAGCGGTGCCAGAGCTCGTCGTCGGTGGAGCGCTCCAGGCGGGGCAGCGACTTCCACTCCTCGAGCAGATCCCGCAGCGCCTGCGGGCCATTGCGCCAATCCTTGCCGCCCGCGAGACCCTCGGCGAGCGTGACGATCTCGAGCTTGCGCTTGCGCGACTCCTCGATGCGCTGGGCGCGCTCCGCCTTGCGCTGCTCGCGCTGCCCGGCGATGAGCGGCTTCAGGGCGTCGAGCCGACCGCGCAGACCGGCGATGTTGCCGACGGAATTGGGCGTCTCCAGGCTCGGCGTCACCTTGGCGATGGCCGCCATCGCCTCGTCGGGGGACAGCGAGCCGGCCCGGATCCGCTGCTCCAGCAGCCCGATCTCGAACTCCAGACCCTCGTAGCGACGGGTATAGAAGGCGAGCGCCTCCTCGGGAGTGCCCTCGGGGTACTGACCCACGACGTGCTCCGTGTCACCGACGCGTACGTAGACGGTGCCGTCCTCGGCTACGCGCCCGAAGGATTCAGGTGTTGGTGCTGCCTGCCCGCTCACGCGGAACAGCCTAACGGTGCCGGTCGGGGACGGTGGAACCCTCTTGCCCCGATAGGCTAGGCGGCCTGACTGCTCGGCACTGGGAGGACGCATGCTGATCGCGGGATTCCCGGCCGGACCGTGGGGAACCAACTGCTACGTCGCTGCGACGGCGCCGGGCACGGAGTGCGTGGTGATCGACCCCGGCAAGGATGCCGCCGACGGCGTCGCTGCCGTGGTCGCGGAGCACCGGCTCAAGCCGGTCGCCGTCCTGGTCACCCACGGCCACATCGACCACTTGTGGTCGGTGGCGCCCGTGGCCGGGACCTATGACGCGACCGCGTGGATCCATCCGGCGGATCGGCATCTGCTGGCCAACCCCATGGCCGGCATGTCCCGGGAGACCGCCGGGATGCTGCTCGGCGGCAAGTACGAGTTCGCGGAGCCGGACGCGGTCGAGGAGATGGCCGACGGCCAGGTGTTGGAGCTGGCAGGTCTGAGCATCTCGGTGGACCATGCGCCGGGACATACTCCCGGCTCCGTCGCCTTCCGCACTCCCTACGGCCAGCAGGACATCGCCGAGGTGATGTTCTCCGGAGACCTGCTGTTCGCCGGGTCCATCGGCCGGACCGACCTTCCCGGTGGCGATCACGCGGCGATGCTCACCAGCCTGCGCACCAAGGTGCTGACGCTCGCCGACAACATCGCGGTGCTTCCCGGGCACGGCGAGCAGACCGACATCGGGCGCGAGCGCCGCACCAACCCCTTCCTGCTCGAGCTGTCCGCGGGGTCGGACACCGTCAGCCAGAACATTCGAGGACTGTAGAGACATGGCGAAGCCGACCGCGTTGAGCGGTTTCCCGGAGTTCCTGCCTGCCGATCGCGCGATCGAGCAGCAGGTGGTCGCTGCCCTCGCACGGACCTTCGAACTGCACGGATTCGCCAACATCGAGACCCGCGCGGTCGAGCCGATGGACCAGCTGCTGCGCAAGGGCGAGACCTCCAAGGAGGTCTACGTCCTCAAGCGCCTGCAGGACACCGACGGTGCGGACGCCGGCATGGGCCTGCACTTCGACCTCACGGTGCCGTTCGCGCGGTATGTCCTCGAGAACGCGGGCAAGCTCGAGTTCCCGTTCCGTCGGTACCAGATCCAGAAGGTCTGGCGGGGCGAGCGGCCCCAGGAGGGTCGCTTCCGGGAGTTCGTCCAGGCCGATATCGACATCGTCGGGCGCGATGCGCTGCCGTTCCACCACGACATCGAGGTGGCGCGCGTGATGGTGGCGGCGCTCCGCGACCTCGACTTCCTTCCTGGCTTCGTTCTTCAGGTGAACAACCGCAAGCTGATCCAGGGGTTCTACGCCGGCCTCGGCGCCCCCGACGCGGAGCGGGTCATGCAGTTGATCGACAAGCTCGACAAGATGACGCCCGAGCAGGTGCGACCGCTGCTCATCGACGATGCCGGCCTCAGCGCCGATCAGGCCGACCGATGCCTGGCGCTCGCCGAGATCTCCAGCGCCGACGCCTCGTTCGTCGAGCAGGTGGCCGCCCTC
>JBQCJL010000199.1:0-3760 GCA_051952795.1 Marmoricola sp. | reverse complement strand
GGGATCTCTAGGGAACGCGAGCGAATCCACTCGCCCAGGCCTTTGGCTTGCGGGTCGAAGCGCGAGCTGGCCGCGACGCCAGCACCGAGGAGCCCACGGATCAGGACGTTCACGCCGCCCAGATTCGACAGCGGATAGATCTCGATGGGGAGGTCCGCTGCCTCGGGCACGAGTGTTCGCACGCGCTCCTCGGTGACGACATCGAGGAGCCAGCGAACCCGAGCTCCATAGCGGGCATCGCCGTCGTGGAGCACCCACAGCCCGACGTTCGCGTCACCGCCCTTGTCCCCCGACCTCGCGTAGACGAAGCGGCCGAGAGGGGCGCGCGTCGTCGTCGATGCGGTGTTCGCGGGAGATGCCTCCGAGGGAGTCGCGTGCGCAGCACGAGTTTTGACCGAGGGGGTATTTCCCGTGAGCGCCGGATCGGCGACCACCTCCACGGAGCCGTCCGCATGGACGACGCGATGCTCGACGGCGGTCCGCGGAACGTATGCCGCGGAGTAGATGCCGTAGGGGGTGCCGGGCGCCGGGGGTCGGGTCACGGTGAAGCCCGGATACGACGCCAGCGCGAGCTCGACGAGCGGGCCGGTCAGCGCCTTGCCGACCTTGTTGGGGTCGGCGTCGAAGGCGCTCAGGCGCAGCAGCACCGACGCGGACTCCTCGGTCTCGGCGTCGAGCGGCGGGGCCACTACCTCGGACCACTCCAGCCTCTCGGGGCGCTGGCCGGCGAGGGCGTCGTCGATCTGCTGCTTGATCCAGGCGACCTTCTCGTCCGCGTCCAGCCCGGTGATGACGAACTCCGCGATGTTCCGCAGGCCGCCGAGGTGGTTGAGGCAGACCTTGAGCGTCTCGGGGGGTTCGGAGCCGCGGACGCCGGTGATCGCGACGCGGTCCGGCGACTCCTGGGCCAGCTGGATCGAGCTCAGGTCGACCGAGACGTCGGGGTTCAGGTAGGTGGTGCTCTGGATCTCGTAGACCAGCTGCGCCGTGACGGTGTCCACGGTCACCGCACCACCGGTGCCCTCGTGCTTGGTGATGACCACTGCGCCGTCGGCGCTGATCTCCGCGAGCGGGAACCCGAGCGGGCGACGGCGGTCTGGCAGGGTCAGGAAGCCGGAGAAGTTGCCACCCGTGGCCTGCGTGCCGCACTCGATGACGTGCCCGGCGACGACGGCGCCGGCCAGCTGGTCGTAGTCGTCTTCCTTCCAGTCGAACGCGGCGATGGCCGGTCCGACGACCACCGAGGCATCGGTGACCCGTCCGGTCACCACCACGTCGGCCCCCGCCCGGAGCGCCGAGGCGATGCCGAACGCGCCGAGGTAGGCGTTGGCGGTCAACGGGTCGCCGTATTCGTTGGCCAGACCCAGCTCGGAGACCTTGGGGCGGAGGTCGTCGCCCTCGATGTGCGCGATCGCCACGTCGAGGCCCAGGCCCCGCGCCACCTCGCGCAGCTTCTCCGCCAGGCCTCGCGGGTTCAGGCCGCCGGCATTGCTGACGATCTTGACCCGCTTCTCGAGCGCGACCCCCAAGCACTCCTCCGCTTGGCGGACGAACGTGCGCGCATAGCCGAGGTTCGGGTCCTTGAAGGTGTCCTTGCCGAGGATCAGCATGGTGAGCTCGGCGAGGTAGTCGCCGGTCAGGTAGTCCAGCGGCCCGTCCTCGAGCATCTCCCGCATCGCGGAGAGGCGGTCTCCGTAGAAGCCGCTGCAGTTGCCGACTCTGATCATGCGTCGCTCCCCCGAGGCACGCGACCTTCACCCGACGGACCCGCGAACGCCTGGGCGATCTCCAGCCACGTCTCGGCATCGGGCCCGACGGCCACGAGGTCGAGGTCGTGGCGGTGACGGCGCTGGGTGACGAGGAGGCAGAAGGCGTACGCCGAACCCTTCACCGACTGCGCCGCATCCTCCGGACCCCAGCTCCACACCGCACCCGAAGGAGCGTCGAGCTCGACCCGGAACTCCTCGGTCGGCGGCTCCAGACCGTTGTTGGCGAACGCGAAGTTGCGCGTGCGCACGCCGAGGTGGGCGACGTTCTTGATCCGATCGGTCGGCTCGACCGCGATGTTCAGGGTGTCGGCGATGTCGATGCCGTGCGCCCAGGACTCCATCAGGCGCGCGGTCGCCATCGATGCCGGACTCATGGGCGGACCGAACCACGGCATCTTCTGTCCGTCCGGGAAGGCACGCAGGGCCTCACCGAGTGCGGGTCGAGCCCGCTGCCAGCGGGCGAGCAGCTCGTCGGCGGGCAGCTTCCCGATCTCCAGGGCGCAGGCGTCCACGTATCCGGTCGGGTCGGAGATGGCCTCGAGCACGACCGCGTCCCAGGCCTCCTTTCCGGACTCGGTGACCGCTCCGGCCGCGAGCACGGCGACCTCGTCGGTCCAGGCGAGGTGCGCGATGGTCGTCGCGATGTCCCAGCCGACGGCCGGCGTCTGCTGGCGCCACTCCGCGTCACTGAGACCGGCGACCCAGCTCTCGATCTCCTCGCCCTCGGCGGCAAGGTCCGCGAGGACCGCTTCCAGCACGTCGTTCATGTCGTCTCCTGAAGTTCCTGGCCGAGGACCTCGGCCCACCGGTCGAGGATCTGGTTCCGTCGGCGCCGGTCGTCGGCGATGGTGTTGGCGAGACCCAGACCGCGGATCAGATCGAGCGTCGCCTGAATGACTTCGCGCGTGCCGGGCCGCGACTCGTCCGCGCCCAGCAACTCGACCGTGAGGCGGTGCATCTCGCGGCCGACGCGCTGCTCGAGGCGGACGACTTCGGCGCGCAGCTCCGGATCCGTGCGCGCGGCCACCCACAGCTCGAGCGCCGCGGTGAACACGGGCGAGGTCATGTGGTCGGCGAGCAGCCCGAGCACAGCGCGGGGCGTGTGCTTGCTGCGCGGCAGCTTGCGCGCGGCCTCGGCGAGTTCCGCGCCGCGCATCACGGTGAGGTGCTCGACCGCGGCGAAGACCAGGGAGTGCTTGGTCGGGAAGTGGTGCAGCTGTGCACCCCGACTGACGCCGGCGCGCTCCGAGACCAAGGTGGTCGAGGTCCCGCTCCAGCCGTACTCGACCAGACAGTCGATCGTCGCCTCGAGCAGGCGGTGCCGCATCGCGCGCGTGCGCTCCTCCTGCGGAACGCGCGGGGAGACGCCGGCGGTGGTCACGCGGCCATCGTGGACCGTCAAGAACAAACAGTCAAGACTGACTTTTTGTGAGTCTCGGGCCGGTTCCTGGCTTTACGCGGTCGCAGGCTCCGGCTCGGCGACGAGCTGCTCGGCGGGTGCGCCCGTCGGCGTCATCCGCAGGGCGGTGATCGCGCCCAGCACCGCGACGGCGGCCAACAGCCACCATGCGCGCACGAAGACGGTGTGGGCAGCCGCGTAGCTCACCGGCGTGCCGAGCACCGCGACGACCAGGCTCACGCCGAGGACGGTGCCGATCTGGCGGCTCATGTTCACGACGGCGCTGCCGGTCGCGGCCTGGGTTGCCGGGAGATCGGCGGTCGCCGAGGACAGGATGTTCGGCAGAGCGAAGCCGACGCCGGCCCCGCCGACCAGCCACCCGGGCAGGATCTCCGCCGCGTAGTTCGGCTCGAGGCCGACCGAGCTGATCATGATCACGCCGCCCAGGCCGAACAGGATGCAGCCGATCGAGACGATCACGCCCACGGGGACGCGCATGCTCAGGCGGTGGGCGATGGCCGCGAAGATCGGCACCATGAGCGGCCCGGGCGCGACGCCGAATCCGGTCTGGATCGCGGAGTAGTGCCAGACC
>JBQCJL010000198.1:0-2740 GCA_051952795.1 Marmoricola sp. | reverse complement strand
GCCGGTTCGGCCGCAAGTCGACCGTCGTGCTTGCGGGTGCTGTGCTGCTGGTTGGCACCGGCACTGCGTTCGCCGTCACCGACCACTCCAACAACGACTGGCCGTACTCGACCCCGTCGGGCCAGCCCACGTACACCCTTGCCGCCGTCGGCGACATCGCGTGCGAGCCGGCCACGGACCCCGAGACCGGTACCGCCGTCAACACCACGACCCCGGCGTCGCTCAAGTGCGGCAGTGCGAGCCTCGGTGGTTACGACGCCGAGTTCTCGACCGCAGCCCAGGCCGCTGCGATGCACCCTCACGCTGTCGCGCTTCTCGGCGATGAGCAGTACGAGGTCGGCAAGCTCACCGACTTCGAGGCATCCTTCGAGCAGGCCTGGGGTGGACTCCGCATGCTCGAGCGTCCGGCTCCCGGCAACCACGAGTACTACGCCTACACCAAGAAGGGCGACAACGAGGCCGCCCAGAACGGCAACGGCTACTTCGCCTACTTCAACGGTCACGATCAGTCAGGCTCGCCCTACGCCCAGGGTCAGGCCGGCGATGACACCGCCACCAACCAGGGTTGGTACTCGTACAACCTCGGCAAGTGGCATGTCATCTCGCTGAACGTCGAGTGCCACTCAGCCGCCTTCCACAACGACTGCTCGACGACCGACGACGGACTCCTCGCGCAGGAGACGAACTGGCTCTCGCACGACCTGACCAGCAACACGCAGCCCTGCACAATCGCCTACTGGCACCAGCCGGCCTTCAGCGCATCGACCGCGTCGACGCCGACCGTGCCCGCGAGCGCACCGGGTGCGGGAGGTCAGGAAGGCGCCGTCTCGGACGCCTGGTGGAAGCTCCTCTATGCCAACCACGCCACGCTGGTTCTCAATGGGCACGAGCACCTGTACGCGCGGCTGAAGCCGATGGATCCGGCAGGCAACTACGACCCGAAGAACGGCATCCCGGAGTTCATCGTGGGCACCGGTGGCGAGGCCCTCGACAGCCTGGCCACCAACCCCGACGGCAGCTTCCAGAACCCCAACGTCGTCACGGCACAGGCCTCGGCCTACGGGGTCCTCAAGCTGACGCTGAAGCCCGGCGGGTACTCGTGGAGCTACGGGACGACCGACCCGGTCACCTCGTACACGGACTCCGGCTCGGGTAGCTGCTACGGCGGCTAGGCGGGCTTCTCCGCGCCGACCACCCACATGGCGAAGAACTGAGATCCACCGCCATAGGCGTGACCCAACGCCCGGCGGGCACCATCGACCTGGTGCTCGCCGGCGCGTTGGCGCACCTGCAGAGCAGCCTCCGCGAAGCGGATCATGCCGCTGGCGCCGATCGGGTTCGAGGACAGCACGCCACCGCTCATGTTGAACGGGATCTTTCCGCCGATGGCCGTCTCGCCGGCAGCGGTCAGCTTCCAGCCCTCGCCCTCGGCGGCGAAGCCGAGGTTCTCCAGCCACATCGGCTCGAACCAGGAGAACGGGACGTAAACCTCGCCGCAGTCGATCTCCTCGAGCGGGTTGGTGACGCCGATGCTCTTCCACAGATAGGCGGCGGCGTCGCGCCCGGCCCGCGGGTTGACCTGGTCCCGCTCGGAGTAGGCGAGCGGCTCCGACCGCATCACCTGACCGTGGATCCACGCGGGATTCTCGATGCCCCGCGCCTCGACGACGTCCTCGGCGGCGATCACCATCGCGCACGCGCCGTCGGAGGACGGGCAGGTCTCGTCGTAGCGGATCGGATCCCACAACATCTGTGAGGCCAGCACGGTCTCCACCGTGGTGCCCTCGTTCTTGAGGTGCGCGTGCGGGTTCTTCAGCGCGTTCTGCCGGTCCTTGGCCGCGACCATGGCACCGACCTCGGTCGGGGCGCCGGAGCGGCGGATGTAGGCGCGCACGTGCGGAGCGAAGTAGCCGCCCGCGCCTGCGTGGACCGGCATCGTGAACGGCACCGGCACGGACAGCGCCCACATCGCGTTGGACTCCGACTGCTTCTCGTACGCCACCGTGAGCACGCGCTTGTGCACGCCGGACTGGACCAGCGAGGCGGCGACGATGGCCGTCGAGCCGCCGACGGAACCGGCCGTGTGCACGCGGAGCAGCGGCTTGCCCACGGCACCGATGGACTCGGCGAGGAACAGCTCGGGCATCATCACCCCCTCGAAGAGGTCCGGTGCCTTGCCGACCACGACGGCATCGATGTCGTCGAAGGTCATGCCCGCGTCCTCGAGCGCACGGTCGATCGCCTCGCGGAGCATCCCGGGCATCGACACGTCCTCCCGGACGGCGCGGTAGTAGGTCTGGCCGACGCCGACCACGGCGGCGAGAGTCTTGCTCATGCGATACCGCCTTCTGCGCCCTCGAGGACGCACACGAGGTTCTGTTGCAAGGCTGGGCCCGAGGTCGCGTGGGCGACGGCGGTCCGCGCCTCGCCCGAGGTGATCCGCTTGGCGGCCTCGCCGATCCGGATCAGGCCCGCGCTGAACATCGGGTTGGCGGCGAGCGCGCCGCCTGAGGGGTTGATCACCGTATCGTCGTCGAGACCCAGCTCGCGACGAAGGATCAGCTCCTGGTGGCTGAAGGGAGCATGGAGCTCCGCCACGTCCACCTTGCCGAGTCCGGCAGCCTTGGCGGCGGCAGCGGCACTCGGCGAGCGCAGCAGATCGCGCAGGCCGAGGCTGGAGGCGTCGGTGTTGTGCGCGAATCCGGTGATCACCGGACCCTTGCTCTTCACGGTGTCGTAG
>JBQCJL010000197.1:0-3854 GCA_051952795.1 Marmoricola sp. | reverse complement strand
AACGGCGGGCGCGTTCACGGAGCTCGAGGACCGGCTGCGTGGGGAGCTCCCGATGCGCGCCGCGGCCTATGTCGACCATGTGGTGCGCGCTCTGACCGTGGCCATCGAGGTCGATCGGGCCGTGAGTGGCCGCGTCGAGCTGGCCGCACTCTCCGCGATGGCCGATATGCAGGCCCAGTACGCGGAGCTGACGAAGCCGGGGTTCGTCGCCACGGCGGGTCCCTGGCTGCAGCACTATCCCCGCTACCTCAGCGGGATCCTGCGACGGGCGGAGAAGCTGACGGACTTGGTCAGGGACCGGATGGCCGCCGACCGGGTGGCGACCTTCCAGAATCTCGTCAACGAGGGCTACCGGGCGCTACCGGACGGCCAACCGCCGACCGCCGACCTGGAGCATGCGCGCTGGTTGGTCGAGGAGTTCCGCGTGAGCCTCTGGGCCCAGCAGTTGGGGACCTCCGAACCGGTCAGCGAGCGTCGGCTCTCCAAGCTCCTGCATGGGTGAGGAAGCGTCCACGGATCTTGGTGTGTTCCAGTAGCCTGAATATCGCGCCGGACCGTGGTAGCCCCGGGTCCCACAATTAGCCGCTACGAGCGGCCTTGCGCCGTGAGGCGCTCCCGGTCCGGCGCACAATCTCTCCGCTCCTCGTCAGCCGAGCTTTCCTTCCAGCTCCAGCCGTGCGGCGGCCTCCAGATCGCGGGCCAGGTCGAGGAAGCGACTGGTCGAGAGCGCGGCCGCGTGGCCCTCGGTGAGGCGTACGCGGCCGGCGGCGACCACACGGGCGAACGCCCCTGCGCGGGCCAGGACGTCGGCGAACTCGGCGACGGAGATTCCGCGCAGGATGATGTCGAGGAGGGTCAACATCTGGTCCGGCCCATAGGGCTCGACGGCCCCGGCGATCGCCGTGGCGACCGGAGCATCGTTGCGCCCTTCGTCGAAGGCCCGCGCCGACCCCTGCGGGTCGAGACGGACGGACTCGCGCAACAGGTACAGCCGCCAGAGAGCGCCACCCAGGGAGCGAGCCGGGGCCTCGGCCCAGAGATCGGCCAGGGCGTCGAGTCCCTCGACCTCGGCCAGCTTCACGATGCGCTGGATCAGCTCCTGATCGCGCTCGCCCTCCCGGCGTACGAGCGCCTCGGCGAGGAGCTCACCGGCGGCGCGAGCGGCGGCCGGATCCGAACCGCCCGAGATCGCGTCGAACAGCGCCGGACCGCTGGGCAGGGGGCGTCGCGGCCGGGCATCGTCACTCGACATCGGTCGCCTCGGCGGGGTGGTCGATGGCGTCCACCAGCAGGGGAGCGGTCAGCTCGATCTGCCACGGCCGCGCGCCGAGGTCACGGAGTGCCTGCTCCACCGCGGGGCGCAACGCGTCTCCGGTCTCCGCGGGCGGCTGCCACAGCACGCGACGCATGGAGTCGGGCGTGAGCAGGTTCTCCAGGGGGACGCTGGTCTCCTCGGACAGGGCGGCGAACGACGCCTTGGCGGCGGCGAGCCGGGCTGCGGCCGCTGGGTCACGATCGCCCCAGGAGCGTGGCTGGGGCGGGGCGTCGGTGCGCTGCGATACCGCCGGCAGGTCCGCCTCGGGCATCGTGCGAGCGATCTCGAGGGCGTCGACCCACCGCTCGCTGAAGCGGCGCGCGCCTCGGCCCTGGAAGCCCTGCGTCGCCAGGAGCGCGCCCCGATTGCGGGGCATCGCCTGCGCGGCGGCCACGATGGCGCTGTCGGGGATGATCCGGCCCGGCGTGACGTCCTCGGTGCGCGCGATGTCGTCGCGCGCGATCCAGAGCTCGCGGACCGCGGCGAGCACCCGGGGCTTGCGCAGACGGTGGATGCCGGAGGTTCGTCGCCACGGCTCGGCACGCACCGTGGGCTCGAAGCGCATCAGATTCTCGAACTCCTGGCGTGCCCACTCGGCCTTGCCGGTCTCCTCGAGCTCCGCCGCGAGGTGCTCACGGAGCTCGATCAGGACCTCGACGTCGAGCGCGGCGTACTCCAGCCACGATTCCGGCAACGGGCGTTGCGACCAGTCCGCGGCCGAGTGTTCCTTGCGCATACGGAACCCGAGAATGTTCTCGACGAGCGTGGCCAACCCGACCCGGGGATAGCCCAGCAGCCGTGCCGCGTGCTCGGTGTCGAACAGGGCTTGCGGGCGGAGTCCCGCCTCGCGCAGACACACGAGGTCCTGGGTGGCCGCGTGCAGGATCCACTCGGCGTCGCCGAGCGCGGCGTTGAGCTCGGTCAGCTCGCCGAAGGGCGTGGGATCGATGAGGTGGGTGCCGGAACCGGTCCGGCGCAGCTGGATGAGGTAGGCGCGCGCGGAGTATCGATAGCCGGACGCACGCTCGGCGTCGATGGCGACCGGTCCCGTTCCTGAGGCCAGGGCTGCGATCGCCTCGGCGAGCTCCTCAGGGGTGTCGATGACATGCGGGAGGCCGTCACGCAACGTCAGCAGCGGAGCAGGCTCGAGGTCTGGCTCGGGAACCTGCTCGGTATCAGTGGGCGTGGCGCTCACGCTGTTCTCATTCAGGGCCGCGCTGTCCCCGTCGACTCGGCATCGTCGCCACGCCCTCGGGCACGGGTGGCAGTCCCGACGCGGTGCACAGCAGCTCGCCCCACGCCTCGGTATGAGCGCGCATCTCGGAGGTGGGTGTCCACGAGGCTCGGATCTCGATCTGGGCGGTGCCGGGCTCGTGGCTCATCGAGCCGAAGCTCTCCGACGTCACGCACGTGACCGTTCCGGAGATCGCGACGTAGTCGGCGCCGTGGGTGCTCAGTGCCTCTTCCAGCCAGCTCCAGGCGACCTCGGGGAGCAGGGGATCGCTGCCCTGCTCAGGGTCGATCTCCGCCCGCACATAAGCGACGCAGCGGAAGGTGCCCTGCCAGGTGTCGTTGCCCGACGGATCGTGCAGGAGGACCAGGCGCCCGGATGCGATGTCCTCGTCATCGAGGGTGAGATCGGCGGAGAACGCGGCCGCGTAGGGCGCGATCCGCTGGGGTGCGGGCATGTCCTCGACGAAGACCTCGGGCCGGAATGTCGCCTGCCGCATCGACGCCACCGCGTCGCGGAAATCAGCAGGAGCACCTAGCCCGCGACCCTCCCCGGGGTGGTCGTGGGGCAGAGGCATACCGCCACCATAGGCCTGCCCGAGTTGGCCGATGCCCCGACTCGCCGCCTGACCTGGGAAGATCAGGGGGTGACGGTGACCTCTGAGACCACGACAGCCGACGGCCTCCGCGAGTCCGCGTTCCTCCGGGCCGCGCGCGGTCAGGCGGTGCCGCATACGCCGGTGTGGTTCATGCGCCAGGCGGGTCGATCGCTGCCCGAGTACCGGCGCGTTCGCGAGGGCGTGGCCATGCTCGATTCCTGCATGCGGCCGGACCTGATCACCGAGATCACGCTGCAGCCGGTGCGGCGCTACGGCGTCGACGCCGCCATCTTCTTCTCCGACATCGTGCTGCCGCTGAAGGCCGTGGGGGTCGATCTGGACATCGTGCCCGGCGTCGGTCCGGTCGTCGCGAAGCCCGTTCAGACGCTCGCGGACGTGGCGGCCATTCCCGACCTCACACCCGACGCCGTCCCGTACATCACGGAAGCGGTCCAGTTGCTGGTGGCAGAGCTGGGTGCCACGCCGTTGATCGGTTTCGCGGGTGCGCCGTTCACCGTCGCCTCCTACCTGGTCGAGGGGGGACCCTCGAAGGAGCATGCGAAGACCAAGGCGCTGATGTTCGGCGCTCCGGAGGTCTGGACCGCCCTGCTGGAGAAGATCGCGGGCATCGCGGCGGCCTACCTCGAGGTGCAGGTCGCGGCGGGGGCCTCCGCGGTGCAGCTGTTCGACTCGTGGGCCGGGGCACTCAC
>JBQCJL010000196.1:0-6902 GCA_051952795.1 Marmoricola sp. | reverse complement strand
CTTGTCCTCGTTCTCCCGCAAGGCCTTCGCCAGCGGTGCGAACTTCTCGGCCAGCGCGGCATCCTCCGTCTGGGCGGCCAGTTCCTCGGCCCAGTACAGCGCCAGGTAGAAGTGCGACCCGCGGTTGTCGGTGGTGCCCAGCTTGCGGCCCGGTGACCGGTCCTCGTTGAGGAACGTTCCGGTCGCGCGGTCCAGGGTCGCGGCGAGGACCTTCGCCGCGGCGGCGTCGGCTTGGTCGGCGTACTTCTCGAACGACGGAACCAGCGCGAAGAACTCGCCCAGGCTGTCCCAGCGCAGGTAGTCCTCCGTGATGAGCTGCTCGACGTGCTTCGGCGCCGAGCCACCGGCACCCGTCTCGAAGAGTCCGCCACCGGCGATCAGCGGGACCACCGACAGCATCTTGGCCGAGGTGCCCAGCTCGAGGATCGGGAAGAGGTCGGTGTTGTAGTCACGCAGCACGTTGCCGGTCACCGAGATGGTGTTCTTGCCCTCGCGCATCCGCTGGAGGGAGAAGGCCGTGGCGAGCTCCGGCGTCAGCACCTTGATCTCCAGGCCCTCGGTGTCGTGGCCCGGGAGGTACTGCTTCACCTTGGCGATGAGCTGGGCATCGTGCGCCCGCGACTCGTCCAACCAGAACACCGCCGGGTCGCCGGTCGCACGCGCTCGAGTCACCGACAGCTTGACCCAGTCCTGAACCGGGACGTCCTTGGTCTGGCAGGCGCGCCAGATGTCGCCGGCCTCGACGTCGTGCTCGATCAGGGTCTCCCCCGCCGCGTTGAGGATGCGGACCGTTCCGGCCTGCGGGATCTCGAAGGTCTTGTCGTGCGAGCCGTATTCCTCGGCGGCCTGCGCCATCAGGCCGACGTTCGGCACGGTGCCGATGGTCGCGGGGTCGAGCGGACCGTTCTTCTTGCAGTCCTCGATGACGGCCTGGTAGACGCCGGCGTAGGACGAATCCGGGATGACGGCCAGGGTGTCGTCCTCGCCGCCATCGGCTCCCCAAAGGCGGCCGCCGTTGCGGATCAGGGCGGGCATCGACGCGTCGACGATCACGTCCGAGGGCACGTGCAGATTGGTGATGCCCTTGTCGGAGTTGACGTAGGACAGGCGCGGACCGGACTTCAACGCGGCGTCGAAGGCGGCGCGGATCTCGGCGCCGTTCGCCAGGGAGTCCAAGCCGCTCAGGATCGCGCCCAAGCCGTCGTTCGGCGACAGACCGGCAGCCTTGAGGTCCTCGCCGTACTTCTCGAAGACCTCGTGGAAGTAGGCCGTGACCACGTGGCCGAAGATGATCGGGTCGGAGACCTTCATCATGGTGGCCTTGAGGTGCACCGAGAACAGCACGTCCTCGGCCTTCGCCTGGGCGAGGGCGTTGCGGAGGAAGCCGTTGAGCGCGGCGACGTCCATGCGGGTCGCGTCGACGATCTCGCCGGCGAGCACCTTGAGGCCGTCCTTCAGGACCACCTTGTCGCCAGCGGCGGTCTCGAGCTCGATCGTGAGGGTGTCGTCCTGAGCGATCGTCACCGACTTCTCGTTGGACTTGAAGTCATGCTCGCCCATCGTGGCGACGTTCGTCTTCGAGCCATCGGCGAACGGCTTGTTGGTGTGCGGGTGGGTCTTGGCGTAGTTCTTCACCGACTGGGGTGCCCGGCGATCGGAGTTGCCCTCGCGGAGCACCGGGTTCACGGCTGAGCCCTTGACCTTGTCGTACTTGGCCCGGGTCGCCTTCTGCTCGTCGGTCGCGGGCGCCTCGGGGTAGTCCGGAATGTCGAAGCCCTGCGCCTGCAGCTCGGCAATCGCCGCCTTCAGCTGAGGGATGGAGGCCGAGATGTTCGGAAGCTTCACGATGTTGGCGGCCGGAGTCTTCGCCAGCTCGCCGAGCTCGGTCAGGGCGTCGTCGGCGAGACCGAACTGCGCCAGGATGCGGGCCGCCACGGAGATGTCACGCGTCTCGACATTGACCCCGGCTGCGCCCGCGTAGGCCTCGATGATCGGGAGGAACGAGTAGGTCGCCAGGAGCGGTGCCTCGTCGGTGTGGGTGTAGATGATCTTCGCCTCGGTCACCGGGCTGCCCTCTTTCTCGCTGAATTATCTCGACGTCAAGATACCGTATCTGCAGTTCCGAGACCCATCCTGCCCGAGTACTGGGCGCAGGACGAGGCGTCGGTCTGGCAGACTCCGTCGCGAGGAGGGGCTCACCGGACCAGACAGCTCAATGACCCGGAGGACTCTCATGACAGACCCCATCCGCAAGTACGTCGTCGAGGCGATCGGCACCTTCTTCCTCGTGTTCACCATCGTTCTGGCGGTCGCCCAGAACGCCGCCCTGGCCCCGCTGGCCATCGGCGCCGCACTGATGGTGATGATCTTCGCCGGGGGCCACATCTCCGGCGGCCACTTCAACCCGGCCGTCTCGCTCGCGATCTTCATCCGCGGCCGCATCGATCCGGCCGATCTGATCGGCTACTGGATCGCGCAGTTCCTCGGCGCCGCCCTCGCCGCGCTGCTGGGCACTTGGTACTTCAGCAGCCACTGCGGTCCCGCCCTCAGCGGCAAGCCGATGTGGCAGGCGCTCGTGGCCGAGGCCCTCTTCACCTTCGCGCTGGCCTGGGTGGTGCTCAACGTGGCGACCAGCAAGAACCACCCCGACAACAACTTCTACGGTCTGGCGATCGGCTTCACCGTGTTGGCCGGGGCGGTGGCCGTGGGCGCGATCAGCGGTGGGGCGTTCAATCCCGCCGTCGGCCTGGGCATCGCGATCGCTCACCTCCGGGCCTGGGGCGACCTCTGGATCTATCTGGTCGGCCCCCTGGTGGGAGCAGTAGGCGCGGGGGTCGCGTTCAAGGTGCTGAACGCCGACGACAGGTAAGCCCGACTCGCCCGACCTGGTGGCCCGTCCGAATCCGGGCGGGCCACCAGCCGTTTCGTGCGCTAGTTTCGACCTAGCCAGGACACCTCGGATCTACGCAAAGGATTTGCGACGTGAGCTCTACCCCTTTGAAGGTCGCCGTCACCGGCGCGGCCGGTCAGATCGGCTACAGCCTGCTGTTCCGCATCGCGAGCGGCGCACTCGGCGGCAATCGTCCCGTCGAGCTCCGCCTGCTCGAGATCGAGCCCGCGCTCAAGGCCCTCGAGGGTGTCGTGATGGAGCTCGACGACTGCGCCTTTCCCGGGCTCGCCGGCGTGGAGATCGGCTCCGACCCCACCAAGATCTTCGACGGCGTCAACCTGGCCCTCCTCGTCGGCGCCCGCCCGCGTGGACCGGGGATGGAGCGCGGCGACCTGCTGTCGGCCAATGGTGCGATCTTCACCGCGCAGGGCAAGGCGCTCAACGAGGTCGCTGCCGACGACATCCGCGTGGGCGTCACCGGCAACCCGGCTAACACCAACGCACTCATCGCGATGACCAATGCGCCCGACATCCCGCGGAACCGGTTCTCCGCGCTCACGCGTCTGGACCACAACCGGGCGATCTCGCAGCTCGCCGCCAAGACCGGCTCGGCCGTCACGGACATCAAGAAGATGACCATCTGGGGCAACCACTCGGCCACCCAGTACCCCGACATCTTCCACGCCGAGGTCGGTGGCAGGAACGCCGCCGAGGTCGTGAACGACCAGGCATGGATCGCCGACACCTTCATCCCGACCGTGGCCAAGCGCGGTGCCGCGATCATCGACGCGCGCGGCGCGTCCTCGGCGGCCTCGGCGGCCTCGGCGACGTGCGACGCCGCTCGCGACTGGCTGAACGGCACGCCTGCCGACGACTGGGTGTCGATGGCCGTGGTCTCCGACGGCTCCTACGGCGTCCAGGAAGGCCTCATCTCCTCCTTCCCCGTCACGACCGCCAACGGCGACTGGAGCATCGTGCAGGGTCTCGAGATCGACGACTTCTCCCGCGGCAAGATCGACGCGTCCGTCGCTGAGCTGGCGGACGAGAAGGCTGCGGTCACCGAGCTCGGCCTGATCTGATCCCAACGAAGAGCGGCGCCTGGGTTCCCACGCAGGCGCCGCTCTTTGCTTGGTGCCGATCACCCCGGCTGGTTCGGGATCACGACGGCCAGGATGATCATCAGCGCACCCAGCCCGCTGAGGGCGATCACGTCGAAGATCCGACCGCGCACGCGCAGCATCCCGGACTCGAAGTCGGCCAGCGCGACCCGCCCGACCGCTGCCAGCAGCAGCCCGCTGCCGAGCACCGAGACGCCGGTCCGCCAGTTGTACGTCGCCACCAGGATCAGCCCCAGCGCCGCGATCGCCAGCACGGCGAGGTAGACCATCCCGCCGATCGTGGAGGGCCGCCCGCGGGGGACCTGATCGCTCACCGGCGCTACTGACGCTCTGCCGCGAGCACGACGTTGGAGAGCAGCATCGCTCGGGTCATCGGCCCGACCCCGCCCGGGTTCGGCGACACCCATCCGGCGACCTCGAGGACGTCGGCCGCGACGTCGCCGGCGATCTTGCCTTCGACGCGGGAGACGCCGACGTCGAGCACGGCCGCGCCCGGCTTGACCATGTCGCCGGTGATGATGTTCGGGACCCCCGCGGCGGCCACGATGATGTCGGCGTCACGGGTGTGGGCGGCAAGGTCACGCGTGCCGGTGTGGCACAGAGTGACGGTGGCGTTCTCGCTGCGGCGGGTCAGGAGCAGGCCGAGGGGACGTCCCACGGTCACGCCCCGACCGACGACCACGACCTCAGCACCCTTGATCTCGACTCCGTGGCGGCGCAGGAGCTCGACAATCCCGAACGGCGTGCAGGGAAGCGGAGCCTCCTTCCCCAGCACCAGCCAGCCCAGGTTGGCGGGGTTCAGGCCGTCGGCGTCCTTGGCGGGATCGATCGCCCCCAGCACAGCGTTCTCGTCGATGCCCTTCGGCAGGGGCAGCTGCACGATGTAGCCCGTGCACGCGGGGTCGTCGTTGAGACGGTGGACCTCGGCGAGGATCTCCTCCTGGGTGGCGGTATCCGGGAGCTCCACCCGGATCGACTCGATGCCGACCTCGGCGCAGTCCTTGTGCTTGCCGTTGACGTACCACCGCGAGCCCGGGTCGTCGCCCACCAGGACCGTACCCAGTCCGGGAGTAATCCCACGAGCCTTGAGGGCGGCAACGCGCTCCCGGAGCTCCTCCTTGATCGCCTTCGCGGTCGCGTTGCCGTCGAGAATCTGTGCGGTCACGTCTGCATCCTAGAGATCACATGAGGTTTGTCAGGAGGATGCGCTGCAAGGCGGAGGAGGGAGGCGGGCTGGTAGCCCGTCGACCGACGACAACGCGGCAGAGCGCCTCCTGACAAACCTTCATCAGTGGAAGAAGTGTCTTGTTCCGGTGAAGTACATCGTCACGCCGGCGGCCTTGGCGGCCTCGATGGTGAGTTCGTCACGGACCGAGCCACCGGGCTGGACGATCGCCTTCACACCGGCGTCGATCAGGATCTGCGGCCCGTCTTCGAAGGGGAAGAAGGCATCCGACGCGGCGACCGACCCGGCCGCGCGCTGCTCCCCCTCGGCGAGCGTGTTCGCCCGCTCAACGGCCAGCTTGCAGGAGTCGACACGGTTGACCTGCCCCATGCCGATGCCGACCGAGCCGCCGTCCTTGGCCAGCAGGATCGCGTTCGACTTGGCCGCACGGCATGCCTTCCAGGCGAACGCGAGGTCGGCGAGCGTGGCGGGGTCAGCGGCCTCGCCGGTCGCCAGGGTCCAGGTCGACGGGTCGTCGCCGTCGGCGTCGACGTGGTCGACGGTCTGCATGAGCCGCCCACCCGAGATCGGGCGGGTCTCGACCGGCGAGCCGCCACCGACCGGCGCCACCAGGATGCGGATGTTCTTCTTGCCCTGGAGGACTTCGACGGCGCCGTCCTCGTAGCCAGGAGCCACGATGACCTCGGTGAAGACGTCGGCCACCTGCTTGGCCATCTCGACCGACACGGGTCGGTTGGAGGCGATCACGCCGCCGAAGGCGCTGACCGGATCGCAGGCATGGGCCTTGCGGTGTGCCTCGGCGATGTCGGCGCCGACGGCCAGGCCGCAGGGGTTCGCGTGCTTGATGATGGCGACCGCCGGCTCTGCGAAGTCGTTGGCGGCGCGGCGAGCGGCGTCGGTGTCGACGTAGTTGTTGTAGGACATCTCCTTGCCGTGCAGCTGCTCGGCCTGCGCCAGGCCGGCCGGCCCGAAGCCGTTGAGGTAGAGCGCCGCCTTCTGGTGCGGGTTCTCGCCGTAGCGCAGAACAGCCGCCTTGTCGTACGTGCCGCCGACCCACGCCGGGAAGCCGGTGCCCTCGCTGCTGTCGGTGAGCACCGAGCCCATCCAGCTGGCGACCTGGACGTCGTAGGTGGCGGTGTGGACGAAGGCCTTCGCAGCCAGTGCCTTGCGCTCCGCGTAGGTGAAGCCGCCCGCGCGAGCGGCATCGAGGGTCCGGGCGTAGTCGGCGCCGTCGGTCACGATGGCGACGCTCGGGTGGTTCTTGGCTGCGGCACGAACCATGGACGGACCGCCGATGTCGATCTTCTCGATGCAGTCGTCGATGCTCGCGCCGGAGGCGACCGTGGCCGCGAACGGGTACAGGTTGACCACGACGAGGTCGAACGGCTCGACCCCGAGGTCGGCGAGCTGCGCGACGTGATCGTCGAGGCGGCGGTCGGCGAGGATGCCGGCGTGCACCCGCGGGTGCAGCGTCTTCACGCGACCGTCCAGGCACTCGGGGAAGCCGGTGAGGTCCTCGACCTTGGTCACCGGAAGGCCGAGATCGGCGATCAGCTTGGCGGAGCCGCCGGTCGAGACGAGCTCGACGCCCGCGTCGTGCAGCCCGGCGACCAGGGTGATCAGCCCGGTCTTGTCGTAGACGCTGACGAGCGCTCGCTTCAGCGGGATCTGGTCCGGCACGGTTCTCACTCCTCGTGGAAGGAAAGAG
>JBQCJL010000195.1:0-10713 GCA_051952795.1 Marmoricola sp. | reverse complement strand
TCTCATCGCGAACTACCCGCTGGCGATCGCGACGGGGCTCGGTCTCAACGCGTTCCTGGCCTTCTCGGTCGCGAGCAAGATGACCTGGGCCGACGCGATGGGACTGGTGGTCCTCGAGGGTCTGGTGATCCTGATCCTGGTGCTGACCGGGTTCCGAACCGCCGTGTTCCGCGCCGTTCCGGGGCAGATCAAGATCGCCATCTCCGTCGGCATCGGTCTGTTCATCGCACTGATCGGCTTCAACGACGCGGGATTCGTTGGCCCGGGCAACGGCACTCCGGTGGCGCTGGGCGGCAGCGGCACGCTGTCGGGCTGGCCGGTGTTCGTCTTCCTGATCGGCCTGGCGCTGGTGGTGGTGCTGTGGGTGATGCGGGTCAAGGGCGCCATCCTGATCTCGATCATCGCCACCACGATCCTCGCGATCATCGTGGAGGCGATCGGTCACCAGGGCGCCAAGTCGTCGACCAACCCCGGCGGTTGGGGCTTGAACGTGCCCAAGCTCCCGGACAAGGTCGTCGGCACGCCCGAGCTGCACACGTTCTGGCACTTCCACCTCTTCGGCTCCTTCCAGGAGGCGGGCGTCATCACGGCGCTGCTGCTGCTGTTCACGCTCGTGCTCTCGGACTTCTTCGACCTGCTCGGCACCATGACCGCGATCGGCGCCGAGGCGGGCCTTCTCGACGAGCAGGGCATGCCGCCGCGGGCGCAGCGGGTCCTCATCGTCGACGCGCTCGCCGCGAGTGCGGGCGGCATCGGCGGCGTCTCGTCCAATACCGCGTTCATCGAGTCGGCGTCCGGCGTCGGCGAGGGCGCGCGCACCGGGCTGGCGCCGATCGTCACCGGCATCCTGTTCCTGCTCGCCATGCCGTTCTCGGCGCTCGTGAACGTGGTGCCGAGCGAGGCCGCCGTGCCGGCGCTGGTGCTCGTGGGCTTCCTGATGATGCAGCAGGTCAAGGGCATCAACTGGGACGACCTGGAGATCGCGATCCCCGCGTTCCTGACGATCGCCCTGATGCCGTTCACCTACTCGATCACGGTGGGCATCGGAGCCGGCTTCATCAGCTATGCGCTGATCAAGCTCGCCCGCGGCAAGGTCCGCGACGTGCATCCCCTGCTGTGGGTGATCGCGGCGCTGTTCGTCGTCTTCTTCGCGATCAACCCGATCACCTCCTGGCTCACCTAGCGCCGACCAAGGTCGGCGGGCTAGGGGAGCAGGATGACCTTGCCGGCGCCGACCCCGCTGGCCAGGAACTCATGAGCCGAGGCGACGTCCTCGAGCGCGTAGGTGCCGGAGATCCGGACGCGCACCGCTCCGGTACCCGCCAGCCGGGCGAGCTCGGAGCGGGCGGCGCGACGGATCTCGGTGCCGGGGTCGGCACCCGGACCGGCGCCGAGGATCTTGATGCCCGTTCCCTGTGCCGATCCGAAGTTCGCGATGGTCGCGATCCGCGATCGGTCCTCGACGAGGGCGAGCGAAACCTCCAGCGCCTCGTCGCTGCCGACCAGATCGAGCGCCGCGGTGACCCCGTTCGGGGCGAGCTCCCGGACACGCTCGAGGAGTCCGTCGCCATAGACGACCGGCTCGCCGCCCAGCGATCGGACCAGCTCGTGATCGCACTCCGCCGCCGTCGCGACGACCGTGGCGCCGCGGGCGACGCCCAGTTGCACGGCGATCTGGCCGACGCCGCCCGCGCCGCCGTGGATCAGCACCGTGTCGCCCTCGCCCACCTCGGTGGCGGTGAGGGCATGCACGGCCGTGACGCCGGTGAGCATCAGGCCGGCGGCCTGCTCCCACGAGAGCGACGGTGGCTTGGGCGTCAGAGCTCCGACGCCGACGCGGATGTCGGTCGCGTAGGTGCCGGTAGCGGGGTACACGATCACCTCGTCGCTGACGGCGTAGTTGGTGACGTCCGGCCCGACCGCCTCGATGACGCCCGCGGCCTCGTAGCCGAGCTTCAGGGGGAGAGCGCTGGGATCGGTCCCGAAGACGCCCTGGTAGGACTTGATGTCCGCCTGATTCACCCCGATCGCCCGCACGCTCACGAGGACCTGACCCGGTCCCGGTTCGTTGAGGTTCTCGGTCACCATGCTGAGAACATCGGACCCGCCATATTCGGTAGCAACAACCCTCCGGCTCATACCCAGAAACCTACTCGCACCGACGCCCTAGACTTATCCGGTGACTTCCCCGATTCCGGATCTTGCTGACCTGCATGCCCTCGGGGCCGCTCAGCAGCCGAACTATCCGGACCAGACTGCCGTCGAGGCCGCTGTGGCGCGCCTCCGGTCGTTCCCGCCGCTGGTCTTCGCAGGCGAATGCGACGAGCTCACCACCAAGCTCGCCGCGGTGAGCCGCGGTGAGGCCTTCCTGCTCCAGGGCGGCGACTGCGCCGAAACCCTCGCCGGGGTCACGGCCGACAACGTCCGCAACAAGCTGCGCGTCCTGCTCCAGATGGCGGTCGTGTTGACCTACGCGGGCTCGCTGCCCGTCGTCAAGGTCGGTCGCCTCGCCGGGCAGTACGCGAAGCCGCGCAGCTCCGACCTCGAGACCCGCGAGGGCGTCACGCTGCCCGCCTACCGTGGCGACGCCGTCAACGGCTACGACTTCACGGAGTTCGCTCGCGTTCCCGACCCGCAGCGTCTGGTCGACGTGTACAACGCCAGCGCCGCGACGCTCAACCTGGTGCGTGCGTTCGTGACCGGCGGCTACGCCGATCTGCGTCAGGTGCACACCTGGAACAACGACTTCGTGCTCGCCTCGGACTTCGGCCGTCGCTACGAGAAGATCGCGCGCGAGATCGACAAGGCCCTGCAGTTCATGGCGGCGATAGGAGCCGACCCCGACGAGTTCCACCGGGTGGACTTCTACTCCAGTCACGAGGCCCTCGTCCTGGAGTACGAGCACTCGCTGACGCGCATCGACTCCCGCACCACCCAGGCCTACGACGTGAGCGGCCACCTGCTCGGGATCGGTGAGCGCACGCGCCAGATCGACGGTGCGCACGTCGAGCTGCTCAGCAAGGTCCGGAACCCGATCGGGGTCAAGCTCGGTCCGACGACGACGCCGGACGACGCGTTGGCGCTCGCCGCCAAGCTGAACCCGGAGAACGAGGCCGGACGCCTCACCTTCATCACCCGCTTCGGCGCGGGCAAGATTCGCGAGGGTCTGCCGCCGCTGCTGGAGAAGGTCAGTGCCTCCGGCGTGAACGTGGCCTGGGTCTGCGACCCCATGCACGGCAACACCTTCGAGGCCTCGACCGGATACAAGACCCGCCGCTTCGACGACGTGCTCGAGGAGGTCCAGGGCTTCTTCGACGCACACCGTCAGGTCGGGACCTGGCCCGGCGGCATGCACGTCGAGCTCACCGGCGACGACGTCACCGAGTGCGTGGGCGGGGGCGAGGAGCTGAGCGATGCCGACCTCGCGACGCGCTACGAGTCGGTCTGCGATCCCCGCCTGAACCGGGTCCAGTCCCTGGAGATGGCGTTCCTGGTCGCGGAGATGTTGCGCCAGGCCTGAACCGGTCGACGCGCGACGACGTGTCTAGGGCGTGATCACCTCTCCTTCGCGCCTCCGGCTCGCCCTCGCCGCTGCTTCGGCCGCTCTCGGCCTGGCCCTCACGGCCTTCGCGCCGGTGTCCGCCACCACCTATCCGACGCTGCACGTGAGCATCACGATGTTCGCGTTCTCGCCCGCCTCCACCGCTGCCCATCTGGGGACGCTCGTGGTCTGGACCAATCACGACTCGGTCGCCCACACCACCACCTCGGACCAGGGCTTCTGGAGCTCGCCCCACCTGAGCACGAACGCCTCCTACGCGCATCGGTTCACCCAGGCGGGCACCTTCGCCTACCACTGCGCGATCCACACGGACATGCACGGACGCGTCACCGTGCCGATCCATGCGACCCCGCGAACGGGCGGAGCGGTGCTGACCTGGGCTCTGGCCTCGGGTGTCTACGACGTCCAGGTCGAGCGCCCGGGCACCACGACCTGGGTCGCGTACCGCACGGGAACCACGGCACGCGGCGCCACGTTCGTCACCAGCCACGTCGGCCGCTACCACTTCCGAGCCCGGACGCATCGCCTGTCGACGGTCTCGGGCTGGTCGCCGGCGATCTCCGTCTCGGTGAGCTGATCCGCCGGTCAGGTCACCTCGAGGGTGACGGTGCTGCCGCGCGGAACGCGCCGGCCGCCGCCCGGTGAGGAGCCGAGTACGCGGTCGAGGATCACGTAGCCCAGGAAGTTCGCCACGTTCTGCTTCACCTTGAAGCCGAGGCTCTTGAGCTCCTTGGTCGCGCTCTCGATGGACTGGCCGCTGAGATCCGACGGGACGGTCACCAACACCGGTCCCTTGGAGATCACCAGCCGCACAGTGTCGCCACGGTGTCCCGTCGTTCCGGCGGGTGTCTGGGTGAGGATGTGGTTCGCCGGCACCTTGTCGGAGTTCTTGCTGCCCGTGACGACCACCGTCAGGCCGAGCTTCTGGAGCGCCTTGATCGATGAAGCCTCGGGCTTGCCCGTGAAGTCGGGGATGCTCACCGGCGCGGGACCCTTGCTGACCACCAGGCTGACCGGCTCGTGCGGCGCGAGCGCCGTCCCGGTGGGCGGGTTCGAGCGGATCACGACCCCTGCCCTGACCTTGTCGTCATAGGCCTGGCTGATGGTGCCCACCGCGAGCTCGACCGTCTTCAGCTTGGCGGTGGCGGCGGCCTGCGTGAGCCCGACCAGCTGGGGGACCACCGGCTTGCCCAGCGAGATCACCAGGGCGACGGTGCTGTGCTTGAGCACGCGCGCTCCGGCGGCGGGATCCGTGGACACCACGTCGCCCTTGGCCACCGTCGCGGAGTAGGCCTCCTTGCTGACCCGTGCTTGGAGCTCGCTGTGCTGCAGCTGCTGGATTGCCTCACCCTCGGACAGCCCCACGACGTTCGGCGTGTGGGTGTAGCGCTCGACGAAGCCGTACCAGCCACCGAAGGCCAACGCGATCAGGAGCAGGAGGGCCACCAACAGCGCCCACAGCCCGCGCCGTCGCCGGCGGCGGCGGTGGACGACGGCCGGCACGCGCTCAGGCTTGGCAGGCGAGTGCCGGGCCACCGGGTCCAGCCGCGTGGTGGCCTCGTAGTCCGGGTGGGGGTCGGCGAATCCGCCGCCCTCCCAGCCGGCGAGACCGGCTGCGGCCGTGTCCTCGCCGACCGAGCGTGCGTTCGGGGTCAGATCCGCTGTGAGGTCGGGATCGTCGAGCACGCCGGCCTCGATGGCCTGCCGCACGCGCTGGACGTGGTGCAGGAGGACGGCTGCGTCCGCCGGGCGCTGGTCCGCGTCGCGGGCGGTGGCGCGGGCGACCAGGGCGTCGAGGTAGGGCGGCAGACCCCGAGCGATGTCGGAGGGTCGTCCGATGTCCTCGTGAACGTGCTTGTAGGCCACCTGGATCGGGTTGTCGGCCTGATGCGGCTTCTGGCCGGTCAGCAGCTCATAGAGCAGGACCCCGGCCGCGTACACGTCGACCCGCGCGTCGGCGGCGGCGTTCACGAGCATCTCGGGAGCCAGGTAGGAGACCGTGCCGATGATCACGCCACCGGTGGCGGTGTGCTGCGTCTCAGCGTTGATCGCGCGGGCCAGGCCGAAGTCCGCCACCTTCGTGCGGCGCGGATCCATCTTGTCCACCTCGGCGGTGGCGAGGAGAACGTTCTCCGGCTTGATGTCGCGGTGCACGATGCCGATGGCGTGCGCCGCCCCGAGGGCGGCCAGGACCGATTCGAGGATCCGGAGCGCCAGCGCGGGCGGCAGCGGTGCCTCGCGCCGGATCAGATCCCGCAGGGTGACGCCCGGGACGTACTCCATGACCAGGAACAGGGTGCCGGCGTCGTCGCCCTGGTCGAAGACGGAGACGGCGTTGGGGTGCGAGAGCTTGGCGGCGGAGCGGGCTTCCCGCTCGAACCGGACGACGAACGACGGGTCGTCCGCGAGAGGCTCGTGCATCACCTTCACGGCGACCACACGGTCCAGGCGAAGGTCGGTGGCCTCGTAGACCATGGCCATGCCGCCACGGGCGATGCGCCGCTCGATGCGGTAGCGGCCGTCGAGGACGCGCCCGAGCATCGGGTCGACCTTCTCGTCCACGAACATCCTCCACGCCGGGAGGGGAAGGGCCCGGCTACGCCGGATTCTACGGTGAGGGCGCCGAACACCTGGGGATCCGCGCCCGCAGTCTGTGAAACGATCACACGCGTGAGCAAGCCCGAATCCGACGATGTCAGCGCCCTCGCCTCGCTCGTGGAGGAGTGGTGGGATCTCTCCCAGGCGGGTGCCGAGCTCGGCGTCAGCGCCAGCCGGGTGGCGCAACTGGTCAAGGACCACCAGCTCGCCGCCGCCGTGCCGATTCCCCGCGGTGGGCTCCGGGTACCCGCAGCGCTCTTCGCGGACGGAGCCATCGTGAAGGGCGTCTCGGGAGTGGTCACCGTGCTCCACGACGGCAGCTACACCGACGTCGAGATCCTCACCTGGCTGTTCACTCCGGACGAGAGCCTGCCCGGACGCCCGATCGATGCGCTGCGCGAGAACCGTGGCTCCGAGGCCAAGCGCCGCGCCCAGGCGATGGCGCTCTAGGTCTCCATACTCAGACGCTGCGCTGGGTGGCGGCCTGAGCGAGGTCACCGAGGACCTCGCGGGCGTGGGCCGTGATCGGGGCCCGTGCCAGGGCCTCGAGCGACTGTGCCGTCAGCGTCGAGATGAGTCCTTCGACGTGGGCTCGGGCTCCACTGGAGTCGATGAGGCCGCAGAGCTCGCCGATCTCGTCCTCGTCGAGGTGCGTGCCCAGCGACGCGTCGAGGTGCCGAGCACTCTCCTCATCGAGGTTCTGCAGCGCGATGGCCGTCAGCACCGTCCGCTTGCCCTCCCGCAGGTCGTCGCCCGCGGGCTTGCCGGTCACGGCCGGGTCACCGAAGATCCCGAGCAGGTCGTCGCGCAGCTGGAACGCCTCGCCGAGCGGGACGCCGAAGGTGGACAGCGCCTCGATCTGCTCGCGACTGCCGCCCGCGAGAGCGGCACCGACATGGAGTGGACGCTCGATCGAATACTTGGCCGACTTGTAGCGCAGCACGGTCATGGCGAGGTCGACGTCCCTGGAGGCGCGTGCCTGCGCCGAGACGTCGAGGAACTGCCCTGCGACGACCTCCGTGCGGGTGATGTCGAAGAACCGGAGCCCGGCCAGGACCGCCTCGGCGGGCAGGCCGCAGGTGCGCAGCACCTCGTCCGCCCAGGACAGCAGCACGTCCCCGAGCAGGATCGCCGCGGAGGCGCCGTACATCTCGGGATCGCCCGACCAGCCGAGCTCGCGGTGGCGGTCGGCGAAGGCGCGATGCGTTGCCGGAAATCCCCGCCGCGTGGCCGAGGAGTCCATGTAGTCGTCGTGGACCAGCGCGCTCGCGTGCAGGAACTCCAGCGATGCGCAGGCGTGCAGGAGCGCATGGCCGTCGGTGGCGGGCTGGACCGCTTGATAGCCCCACCAACAGAACGCCGCCCGCAGGCGCTTGCCGCCGGTCAGGCTGCGTCGGGCAGCGGCGACGAGCGCGGCGCCGTCCTCGCCGAGGTCGTCGAGGAGATCCGCCTGACTGTCGATGAAGCCCAGGCACGTCGACTCGACGGCGGCTTGGAAACTGCTCAAGCCGGATTCGAATGCGCCGTCCCAGATGGTGTTCGCACTCGTCACGATGGCCACCGTAGCGTGGGTATGCTCGCGCCCATGTCGGCAGGGGAGAACGTGGTTACTTTGGAAAAGCTGTCTCTCCCGGTGCCGCGCGACTCGATCGGGCAGATGCTCGCTCGGGGATGGAAGTCGTTCTCCTTCGAGTTCTTCCCGCCCAAGGACGCCGACGGTCAGCAGACGCTCTGGCAGTCCATCCAGGACTTGGAGTCGTTGCGACCCACCTTCGTCTCGGTGACCTACGGTGCCGGCGGCGGTACCCGTGACCGCACCTTGGAGATCACGCGTCGCATCGTCGCCGAGACGACCATGCTGCCGATGGCGCACCTCACCTGCGTGGGCAGCACGGTCACCGAGCTCCGCGAGGTCCTCACCGACCTGCACGAGGCGGGCATCCGCAACGTTCTGGCCCTGCGTGGTGACCCGCCCGGCGGCCCGCATACGGAGTGGGTGCCCACGCCCGATGGCCTCACCTACGCCGACGAGCTGGTGGCGCTGGTGCGCGAGATCGGCGGTTTCAGCATCGGCGTCGCCGCATTCCCCGAGGGCCACGTCTCGGCCTCGAGCCTCGACCATGACGTGGCCGTGATGAAGGCCAAGCAGGACGCGGGCGCCGAGTTCGCGGTGACCGAGATGGTGCTGCGGGTCAGCGACTACGTCAGTCTGGTGGAGCGCTGCCAGGCCGCGGGCGTGACCATCCCGATCGTGCCGGGCATCATGCCGATCCTGAACCTGCGCTCGATGAGCCGGATGGTCGAGATGTCGGGCCGGCAGATGCCTGAGTCCGTCCTGGACCGGATCCTGCCGCTGGAGGACCGACCCGAGGATCTGCGCGCCGAGGGCATCGCGATCTCCACCGAGTTGTGCGATGCGCTGCTAGCCGCCGGCGCTCCGGGGCTGCACTTCTACACGCTCAACCGCAGCAAGGCCACCCGCGAGATCTTCGCCGCCCTCAGCCTCGAGGGCTGAGCGCTCGCGCAGCATCAGCATCGCCGCGACGGCGATCGCGGCGCCGATCCCGCCGCCGAGCCAGAAGCCGCTGCCCCAGCCGTGCGCGTCGAGCATGGCCCCGATGATCGGTGCGGCGATGGCACCGCCCACGGTCAGGGCCGAGCCATGCCAGCCGATCGCCTCGCCGCGCACCGAGTCCGGCACCGCTCGCGAGAGGCTGTCAACGGTCGCGGTGATGGTGGGGGCGCAGAACAGCCCGGAGATGAAGAGCAGGATCGTGAAGATCGCGATGTTCGGTGCGACAGCGACCAAGGCGGTGCTGACGCCGAGGCCGAGCAGGATCCACGATGCCGGTGGGTGTCGATGCGCGGCGCCGTAGAGGATGCCTCCCACCGCCGATCCGCCGCCCCACAGCGCGAGCTCCCAGCCGATCCACGACCCGTGCCCGGCATGTCGCAGCGCCGCGACGATGGCCAGGTCCTCCGCATTGAGCACGATGGTGCTTCCCAGGGTGAGGACCAGGATCATCAGCACGGCCGGTGTGACCCAAGCCCGCAAGGGAAGGCGAGCCTTCTGCTCGGCTGCGCTGCCCGCGGCCTGGAGCGGCGGATCGATCCACCAGAGGTACAGACTGCCTCCGACGCTGGCGAACTGACAGACCATCAGCGCGATCGGCGTCGGGATCGAGGTCGCGATGAGCACACCCACGACCGGCCCGACCATGAAGGACAGCTCGACCGCCACGGCATCGAGCGACAGCGCCGCGGTCCGCTGCTTGAGGGGAACCGCCGCGATCATCACCTGGCGCACGATCGAGAACGACGGCACCACGAAGACGCCCGAGACCAGGACCAGCAGGATCAACGGCCAGAAGCCGACCCAGGGTGCGATCGACCAGGAGACGGCCTCGACGATCAAGGCGGGCCCGATGGTGGCGCGGAGCCCGCGCTGATCGAGACGTCGTCCGCGCCAAGGTCCGCTCGCAGCCAGCGCCAGCGAGGCGACTCCCGCTACCAGGCCGGCGTCGACGTAGCTGCGGTGGAGGTGGCTGACGACGTGGAGGACGAGCGCGATGTTGGCGGCCCACAGAGGGATCCGGATGACCAGGCCCAGCACCACCACGCGCCGGACGTCGCGGATACGGAGCAACTCCGTGTACTTGCCGAAGCCCACGTGATCTCCCATGCCCACAAGGGTCTACACCATCATGACCCGTCGCGCGCCGCGACTCGGTTTCCGGTCCTCAGCCCCCGATGAGAGCCGCCACGGAGGCGGCCGACAGACCGACGGCGGGCAGCCCGGATCCGATCTTGCTGTGCGCCCCGGCGAGGTAGACGCCCGAGATCGGCGTGGTTGGCCCGAGCCGCTGCTCGAAGGTCGCCCGGCCCTGCCACACCGTGCCCAGGGGGGAGCCGTGCCATTCCTCCACCAGCGTGCGGGGGGAGCGATCGACACGGACTTCGATGTTCTTGCGGATCTTCAGCCCGTTGCGGTGCAGGACGTTGACGAGGTCCTCGGCGATGCGTCCGCGAGCAAGGACGGTCCAGGCGGCGGTGCCTGCCTCCGTGACGGGCTCGGGGCGGACGACGACAGCCGGGTCTCCGTGCAGGACGACCTCGCCCGGAAGGTCAGGAACCTCGCCCACGAGGCCGAGATGGCAGACGACCGGAGGGATGGCCGGCGTCGTCTTGGCGACCACGTCGGCGAGTGCGGGGAGCCGTCGGGGATCGTTGGCGACCACCACGATGTCCGCGTCGAGATCGCCGGCCGAGGTGCGCAGACCCACGGCACGACGGCCCTCGACCACGATGTCCTCGACCGTGGTGTCGGTCATCGCCCGCACACTCCTGGTCTCGAGGCGATCGAGCAGGGCCGCCCGCAGCGCCGCCATCCCCCCGACCGGCCGCCAGGTGCCGAAGTTCTCCTCCACGTAGGTCCACACACCCATCCATGCGGGTACGTCGCGGGGGTTGTGCCCGTCGAGCACGGCGCCGTGGAGGGCGATCGCCTGCAGTCGCTTGTCCTGGAGGTCGCGGCGCACCATCCGGTGGAGGGT